>CAZJCA010000043.1:0-13672 GCA_964544505.1 uncultured Oscillospiraceae bacterium | reverse complement strand
ATATCATATCTTTTTCTTTTCACCAATTTGGGTCACATCTATTTACACCGCAGAGACAAGTGAACTTTTTTCTTTCAATTCTGTTGCAATATTTGCATCCATCGGTTATAATGTCAGTAAGTTTTGAATTTTAGACTCAGAGAGGAAGATTACTATGGCTGAAATCACTGAAAGCAAGAATTTCATCCACGCATTTATTGAAGAAGACATCGCTGAAGGCGGCCGTTACGCAGGTCAGACCGTTCATACTCGTTTTCCGCCCGAACCCAATGGCTATCTGCACATTGGTCACTGCAAGGCACTGATCATCGACTTCGGCACTGCGGAAAAGTTCGGTGGTATGTGCAACCTGCGTATGGACGATACCAACCCCACCAAAGAAGATGTGGAATTCGTCGAAGCCATTAAGGAAGATATTCACTGGCTGGGCTTTGACTGGGGCGACCGCTTCTACTACGGCTCCGATTATTTTGAAAAAGACTACGAATACGCCGTTGAGCTGATCAAAAAAGGCTTGGCCTATGTTTGCGAGCTGACCCCCGAGCAGGCCAAGGAGTGCCGTGGCGATCTGACCACCCCTGCCACCTCCCCCTACCGGGATCGTCCCATCGAAGAAAGCCTGGATCTGTTTGCCCGGATGCGTGCCGGCGAATTTGAGGACAACAAATATACTCTGCGTGCAAAGATCGATCTTGCCTCCGGCAACTTCAATATGCGTGACCCGGTGATCTATCGGATCCGTCATATGCACCATCACCGTCAGGGCGACAAGTGGTGCATCTACCCCATGTATGACTTTGCCCACCCCATTCAGGACGCACTGGAAGGCATTACCCACAGCCTGTGCTCCCTGGAATTTGAAAATCACCGTCCCCTGTACAACTGGGTGGTCGAGAATGTGTCTGTTCCTCACCATCCCCGTCAGATCGAATTTGCCCGTCTGGGCATCGACCATACGGTGCTTTCCAAGCGGAAGCTGAGAGCCTTGGTGGAAAACGGCTATGTATCCGGCTGGGACGATCCCAGAATGCCCACTCTGTGCGGTCTGCGCCGCCGTGGTTATACCCCCACTTCCATTCGCAATTTCTGCGATCGTGTGGGCGTTGCCAAGTCCCCCAACACCATTGAGTATGGCTTCCTGGAACACTGCCTGCGTGAAGATCTGAACGAGAAGGCCGAGCGTGTGATGGCTGTTCTGGATCCCATCAAGCTGACCATTACCAACTATCCCGAAGGCCAGAGCGAAGTGTTTGAGGTCGAGAACAATCCCAACGATCCTGATGCCGGCAACCGTGAAGTCACCTTCTCCCGAAATCTCTGGATCGAAGCTGAAGATTTCCTGGCTGAGCCCATTCCCAAGTATAAGCGTCTGTTCCCCGAAGGCCCGGAGTGCCGCCTGAAGGGTGCATACCTCATCACCTGCAATGGCTATGTGGCTGACGAGAACGGCAAGGTCGTTGAAGTGCTGGCTACCTATGATCCCGACTCCAAGGGCGGCAACCCTGCTGATGGTCGGAAGGTCAAGGGTGCAACCATTCACTGGGTGGATGCCGAAACCTGCTGCGATGCAGAAGTCCGTCAGTACGATAACCTGTTCGACGATCCCGATCCCGATGCCGCCGGTAAGGATTTCCTGGCTTGTCTGAACCCCAACTCTCTGACCGTACTCAACGGCTGCAAGGTGGAAGCTTCTCTGAAGGATGCTAAGGCCGGTCAGTCTTTCCAATTCATGCGTCAGGGCTACTTCACCCCCGACAGCAAGGACTCCTCCCCCGATCATCTGGTATTTAACCGCAGCGTAAGCCTGAAAGACAGCTTTAAGCCTGCCAAATAAAATCAACAAAAACGGTGTAGCCACAAGCTACACCGTTTTTCTTCACTTTTTCCACCAAACGCCATTGCTGTCAAGGGTTGCGGATGAGGCATTTTCCGTTTCAAATTTTGCAATGTTGCTCCCCAAATAAACAACCATTGCAGAAATGCTTTCCGGGATCTTCACCGTTGCCGCTGGGCTGCCATCTACCGTGACGGACAGATAGCTGCCACTGCTCAAATTTAAGGTAGCTTTACTGGCCACACTGGAAAAATCTTTACAGTGGGTCAATTCATTAGTCATACCCCGGGACGGCATAATCGCAAGCACAGAGCCACCTGTATAGGCATAGCCCTGCTCCGTATCAATAGCCGAGTCGGCGCCGGAATTGGTGATCACCACAGTATTGCCGCCGGAGATAAGGATTCCGTTATAAGATGCTCGGCTATTTGAGTCCAGTCCATCACCATTGCAATATACATAGATATCGCCACCGGAAATTTCGATTGCCCTGTCCGCCGTAGCTGTGCCATTGATCCCATCATCGGTGGCAAACACAGAAATATTGCCACCTGTAATATTGACTACCTCCCCTTCCAGTCCTTCATAGCTGTAAGTCACACAGACCGTACCACCATTGACTGTGGCAATACTGTCGGCATGGATGCCGTCGTCATTAGAATAAAGGGTCAATGCGCCCCCATTGATCGTCACATTGCCCAGGGATGTGTCACCGTTTTCCAGTGTCGTTCCGCCATTGGCATGAATACAATCGTCATAAGACTTAATGGTAAGTGTACCAGCATTTACCGTGATCTGGTTGTCGGCTTTGATGCCTTTTGCGGAGATTTCGCTTTTATCCGTATTGCCGTCCATTCCGCCGAAGCCACCTTGACCGCCACCTATACCGCCGGGGCCACCACCCATGCCACCAAATCCGCCTTTTCGCTCTGTCACCAACGACGGCTGGCTTTCACCGGGCATCTCTGGCATATCCCCCATATCGGGTCTTTCTCCTATGTCAGGCATTTCTCCCATGTCAGGAGGCGTAGGCTGTCCTGGGTCTTGTTTTTTTTCCGAGTCCCCATTGATCTGAGAATAATTGGAGTACTTGTTGGTATAGATATTCACAACGGCTGTGTCGCTGTCAATCGTCACATCGTAAGCAGCATCAATGCCGTCACAGGCTGCATAGATTTGAGTCGTTCCCCCAAGGATGCTGACACTTCCCTTTTGATTTCCCTTGGAGGAAATATTACTGTTTTTGGTTTTGATCCCATCCCCCTGGGTAGCGATCAAAGTGAGATCGCCGCTGAGGATTTCCACACTATCATTGCCCTTCAGTGCATTATCCACACAAACCACCAGCAAGCTTACATTTTTTACCTGTAAGTCATCTTTGGTATGGATGCCATTATTATTGGTGGAAACCAATGTCAGTGCCCCTTTTCCGCAGATCTCCAGATCCACCGCAGAATAGACGGCACCGGAATGAAGAGCTTCGTCAGCTTCATCAATAGCTGCACGCATATCATAAATATAGTTTTTGTAATCTTTCTTTGCGGCGATCGACACTTCATCTCCGCTGACAATGGTGATTGGATTGATATTGTCGCTGACCAGAGAAAAACCCTGCAATTCCAGATCCAGCTTATATCCATCTTCAATGTCGATGACGATATTACCCTTCAGTTTTCCGGAAATTGAATAAACGGAGTCTTCTTTCAAGCCTGAAAAAGTCAGCACATTTCCATCCAGACGGTAACAGCCCTCTGTTCCGGAAATGCAGGCAACGGTCACATCGGTGCTTTCCCCTTCAAAATATCCCTCGTAGGCATTTAAATCTTCCAGACTGTCGCCAAAAGCAGTATCGTCGCTGCCTGAGGTCGTTCCGATATCGGAAGGAATATCCTCTGTCTTGCATCCGGCAAGCAGGCAGCCCAGCAGTGCCACTATAAGCAGGACAGAAAGAATCATTTTCATATAAAAGCCTCCTTTATCAAAGCTCTGTTTCAGAAGTCTCCTGTCTTGAAACAGTTATCTCCAAATTACCGTTGCGGCAACGGATCTGATCGATCATTTCCTTTTCGCAGGACACCGTGCGTAGTGTCACATAATAAGTCAGCTTAAACATGCTGCCCATATTGGTGGTTTTTACCCGGATCAACCGGTGCGAAGAGGTGTGTTCTTCAAAAATGTCATCAAAAATATTGGAATAGTTCAAATCTTCCGGAATGGTCACAGACAGTACCTTATAAGTATCTCCGTTCTTTTCTTCCCCAAAATCCAATCGATTGTATACCAAAAATGCCGCACACATCACCACGGTAAACAGCACCGCAAAACCAAGATAGCCCATACCGGTGATCAATCCTACCCCCATGGCGAGAAACAAAGTGCAAATCTCTTTTGCTGTTCCCGGGGCGCTACGAAAGCGAACCAGGCTAAATGCGCCGGCTACCGCTACGCCGGTGCCTACATTTCCATTGACCAGCATGATCACGACACATACCACCGCCGGAAGCAGTGCCAGCGTGACTACAAAACTCTTGGTATATCGGGCATGGTACATATAGGCAAAAGCCATCACCAGTCCCAGCGCCAGCGATACCCCCATACACAGTAAAAAATCAGTGACCGAAATGACCTGGGTCATATTAGAATCAAACAGTCCCCGGAATAAATTATCCAGCATAATAGATCGTCTCCTTTGGATCGTTTTTTTGTTGTAATTTTGGAAAGATCAGGGTCTCGTACGCCGTTCCATATTTGGAAAAGGAAGTTTTATATATTCGCTCTGCTGACAGAATACTCGTCATCCACAAAGGAATCCCACCGGAACATTTTACTTCCATCAGCACCTTCCCTTCCGACAGGATCGGTGTGCCATAGGCGGCAGAACACAGCGACAGATCATTCTGCCTGCAAAGAATGGTATCATCAAAGGTCACCCGAAAATCTGACCCATCCCTGCAATAATAAGCCTCCCGCTCATAAGACAGGTATACCGCCGGGTGCAGGTTCCGATAATAGCTTAAGAAGTAATCGATCTCATGGGATATCTGACTTTGATCCCGACAGCCACATTCCCCTGCAGCCCATGCCATAGCCTGCTGCTCCGGCACGGAAATGCGGCGCTTATAGACGATGGAGTCATACTTTTTCTTCAGTTCCACAAAGACCGTGCTCTGGGCATCTGCCTGACAATAGCTGCGGATACGAAGCTTTTCTTTATAGGCAGGCTTCTCGATGGAGCGCCGAACCAGCAGGTAGTCATCCGTATCGTAGTACAGGTTTCGGATGGTCGTCCTGCCGAATTGATCCAGCTGCATATAAGGTGCCATTGCATCCAAAAGCTTTTGCTTCTGCTCCATCGTCAGCATATATTTTAGTTCATATCGCTTGAACACATTTTGAAACGCCACGCTTCTCCTCCTGTATCTTTTCTGAAAAGGATTATAGGAAAAGTTTATTGAACTATTATTGAAACGCCCATATTTTTCTTCCAGGCTTTATTGCAATCCTGTCCCGGCATCCTTCTGCCATCCGCTCCAAAATGGAGTGTCATTTTGACAAAAAAACTCTGCCAGCCAAAAGCCAGCAGAGCTTCTTTATTATTTTCCAAATACAGCCACCGCAGATTTCAGCATCTGTCGGATCGGCAAATGATAGGGGCAGCGTTCCTCGCACAGGCCACAATCAATGCAGGAAGATGCCGGTGCTCCGGAAGATTCATATTTTGACATACCATAGGACTTCAAACCATAACGACTGTAATAGCCCTCTGCCACAAACACATTGGAAATGCCGATGCCGGCACTACAGGGAGCGCAATAATTACAGCGGCGGCAGAAATTCGTACCTAGTTCCTTGCGGATCAGCCGGATCTTGTCCAGTTCTTCCTCTGTCAGAGGACTTTCGTCACAGTAAGATGCCACATTCTGTTCCAACTCGCTGATCTGTGCCATACCGGGGATCGTGACCGTCACATTGGGGTTTTGAGCAATAAACCGCATTGCAAGGCCTGCATCATCAATGGCACCGCCTGCCAGAGGCTTCATGCAGATAAAGCCAATCTTCCTTTCGGCACAGGCTGCGATCAGCTCTTCTCCCTGGGTCTCTACGATGTTATAGGGGAACATGATGGTCTCCACCCAATCGTAATCCAGCACCTGGCGGAACACATCTGCCGAGTGAAGGGTAATGCCAATGTGCCCGATTTTTCCGGCCTGCCGGGCTTCCTGAAGGGCATCCAACGCACCGCCGGGAGCACAGACCTGCTCCAGCTGCCCAGCATTGGGATTATGGACTTGATACAAGTCAATGTAGTCTGTACGGAAATTTTTCAAGCTGATATCAATATCCCGAGCCATGGTTTCCTTGTCCCGTGCCATGGACTTTGTGGCAATAACAAACTTGTCACGAATGCCTTCCAGAGCCTGACCCAAGAATTCCTCACTGACGGTGTAACCACGGGCAGAGTCGATATAATTGACCCCATTTTCCATCAGCTTCTGCATCAGGATCTTTGTACCCTGGGCATCGATCCTCTGGATGGGAATGCCACCAAAGCCCAAAGTCGAAACGGTCAAGCCGGTTTTTCCAAGGATCTTGTACTGCATTTTATTTTTTCTCCTTCATCTGTGCTTGCAGGTGCATACTCAAAACAGCCAAAGAAGTTGCCATATTCTCGTTCTGCACCAAAATATGCGACGGAACTTCCAAATGGGTGGGGGCAAAATTCCAAATTGCCTTGATACCGGCAGCGATCAACTGATTACACACCTGCTGAGCAAAAGCCGCCGGCACGGTGATGATACCCATACAGACCTTATTTGCGCGGCAGTAGCTTTCCAGCTTCTCCATGGGGAAAATAGGCTTTCCGCCGTCGGTGGTGTCTTTGCAGGGTGACACATCAAAGGCCGCCATAATATTCAGACCATATTCATCGAAGCCACCGTACCCCAGCAGCGCCAGTCCCAGCTTGCCTGCACCAATGAGAACACAGTTATTGGTGTTATCATAGCCCAAAAACTGCTCAATATCGTCCACCAGATTCTCCCGGCTGTAACCGATCTTCGGTCTGCCGCCGTCTGATACCATAGCCAGGTCTTTGCGCACCTGCACATCGCCCATCCCCAGGGCGTTTGCCATAGATGTAGCAGAAATATAGGGCGGTGCATCCTCCGGCAGATTTTTCAGATAAGCCAAATAAACCGGTAACCGTTTCAGCACGGATTTTGAAATTTCTTTTCTTTCCATTGGGAACAACCTTCTTTTGTTCAAAATCTATCGATAAAAATCTATATCGATTTTAGCACAGCCGCCATATGTTTGCAAGCACTTTTTTACACACAAGCGGTTTGCCGCAGCATTTCTTTTTTCAGCCGCACCATGATTTTCTTTTCCAACCTGGAAATGTAGGATTGCGATATTCCGAGTTTCACCGCAACTTCCTTTTGGGTCAGCTCCTGCTGTCCTTCCAGACCAAAGCGCATATTGACGATTTCCCGCTCCCGGTCGGTTAAAAGATCCAGCGCCTGCCGCAGCAGCACCAGATCCACTGCATCTTCCAGCTGCCCGGTGACCACATTTTCATCCGTTCCCAAAATATCCGACAGCAGCAATTCATTTCCATCATAGTCCATATTGATCGGCTCTTCCAGAGATACTTCTGCCCGTTGGCTTGATATTTTCCGAATGTGCATTAAAATCTCATTTTCGATGCACCGGGAGGCATAGGTCGCTAATTTGATATTCTTATCCCGGCGGTAGGTGCTGATGGCTTTGATCAGTCCGATCGTCCCAATGGAGATCAGATCCTCCAAATTCACCCCCGTGTTTTCAAACCGGCGGGCAATGTACACCACCAGCCGCAGATTATGCTCGATCAGCAATTGTTTGGCTTCCTCCTGCCCCATTTCCAGCGCCTGCAATGCATCCTGTTCCTGCTGACCTTTCAGCGGCGGCGGCAAAATGTCACTGCCGCCAATATAGAAGATCGTTTCATCCCTTACAAGTCCGATCCGTTTTAAAAACTCCACCAATTTATTCATCCCACAATACCTCCTGCCAGTGCTTGATATGGTTTCCCCTGCCCAATTCTCTGTGGCGCAAAGGCCACGATCATCCTTTCCTTCCTGCCGTTGACTTCCAGTTCATCCACACGCATCCCCAGCATCAATCCTCCACTTTGCCCCACGGCGTGATAAGGGATCAGGCGCAGACCAGCATTGGCTCTCGTCGCCAGGGTTTCTACCGGGTGCATCAGCTCCTGGGCTGTCAAGCCCAGCAATTTATCTGCTGCCAAGGCATCTACCACCAGCACCGGAACACCTGACACCGGATCTCGCAGTGTGTTTCCGGTGTCCAGCAAAGCCGTCAGATGGATTTTCTGGTTGCCATGGGAGATGGACACCGGTACATATTTTTGCTGACCGGGGTGACCTGCAAATCCCACCAGGCACAAAAGAGCCACCCCCAGTGCTGCCATGACAATGGCCCAGAAGCCACCGTTTCCCAATCCCAGGGCGATCCCACCCAGTGCCATACTCAAAAATACAAATAATATCCCACGCCGCAGGCCACCGCTGGACCAGCCAAACGCCACCAGAGACATGAGCATCAAACTGACCAGTCGCCAAAAGCCATTGCCCAGAAACGAAAAACCAGGCATTACACATCCGGCGGCATAGATTGACCCCACAGCTGCGGCAAGGGCCGCTCTTTTTACTCCGGGGGCAAATCCTGCAAGACGGTTTGTCCCCAAAATCAGTAAAAAATCCACGAGAAAATTGAGCATTACCACCAGATCCAAATAGATTTTCATACCGTCGCCCCCTATGTAAATGATGGCTTTAGTATACCGCCTGCCCCGGCAAAAAGTTGGTCGCAATGAGGTTACCTCTGACCTCCAAGTTGCGCCACCGTCGCCTTACAAATCCCCCCTCACTCCCCCAGAACACAAAAAAACGGCAGCTGATTTTATCAGCTGCCGTCAGTTATGTCGAAGACTTTTCCTCCCGGTGCACGGAACGAATATTTTTCTCTGCTTTAAAGCGTGGTGTCATGACTTCATGACCACATTTCAGACATTTTAATTTAAAATCTGCGCCGGTTCTCGTCACCAACCATTGATCACCCCCACAGGGATGTGCCTTTTTCATGGTCAAAATGTCGCCAAGTCGAATGTCCATACTCATTTTCCTTTCACGCTTTGCCAATACTGCTTGGCTGCCTGCTCCACCTTATTGGGGCCATACTCATAATAAGTCGTGCCTACCAGATCATCCGGCAGATACTGCTGCTGCACCCAGTGATTGGGATAGTTGTGCGGATACAAATACCCCTGCTCCCGCTCCATGCCAAAGGAGTCGGCATGCTTATTCTGCAAATGCCGGGGAAAATCGCCGCCTTTGCCCTTCTGGACATCCTCTGCAGCCGCAGCATAGGCCATATACGCAGAATTAGACTTAGGAGCGGTAGACAGGAAGATCACCGCATCCACTAAGGGCAAACGAGCCTCCGGAAGACCTAACTGCAAAGCACTGTCTACGCAGGCTTTCACAATGGGGATCGCCATGGGATAAGCAAGCCCAATATCTTCGCAAGCGGAACACAAAATACGGCGGCAGCAGGAAGGCAAGTCCCCTGCCTCCAAAAAACGAGCCAGATAATGCACAGCCGCATCCGGGTCAGAGCCTCGGATGGATTTCATCAATGCGGACAAGGTATCATACTGATTATCTCCCCCACGGTCGTAACGCATGGACGATTTCTGGGTCACCAGCTTCGCATCTGCCAATGTCAGCGGCAACACACCGTTTTCCGGCTGTCCGGCAGAAAACAGAACTTCCACCGCATTCATAGCCTTGCGAACATCGCCGCCGCAGCAGGAGGCGATATGTTCCAAAGCCCCCTCCTCCGGGATTGCCTTCAGTGCAGTGCGGTTTTCCATAAACGCCACTGCCCGATGGATGGCTTTCAGTGCCGCAGCATCGTCCAGTTGCTTGAACTCAAAAATCGTGGAACGGCTCAGAATTGCATTGAACACATAGAAATAGGGATTTTCCGTGGTGGAAGTGATCAAGGTGATCTTGCCGGTTTCAATATAGTCAAGCAAAGTCTGCTGCTGCTTCTTATTAAAGGACTGGATCTCGTCCAGGTACAGCAATATCCCATTGGGTGCCATGAATGTATCCAAATCCGCAACCATTTGCTTGATATCCGCAGTAGATGCAGTGGTGGCATTTAATTTATACAAAGTACGATTGGTCTGCTTGGCGATAATATTGGCAACAGTGGTCTTTCCCGTGCCGCTGGGGCCATAAAAAACCATGTTGGGAATATTGCCGGAGTCCACCAAACGACGCAAAATACCATTCTTTCCCAGAATGTGTTCCTGACCGTAAACCTCATCCAAAGTGGTGGGACGCAGGATCTCTGCCAAAGGCTGGTACATAGACAGCCCCCTCTCGAAAATATGTTTACATTATCATACCATTCTTTTTCATTGCCGTCAAGACAGCTTTTCCCAAAGACCCATCTTTTAAAAAAAACAATTGACGACCTTCATTTTCTATGCTATAATCCGTCCGTTCACTTTGTGAACTTTTTGGAGGATACTATGGAAACGACCAATCAAACCACTGCCTTGCTCCAAGCTTGGGTACAACTTTCCGGGATCTTGAAAAACTCCCGTTTCACAAAAGGGCTTTCCTATAACGAAGCCATCATCATGCTGCACCTGTACGAGCAGTGGCAACTTGATGGTATTGGAATTCTCTCGGTCAAGGAGATCATCTCACGAACCGGAATGCTCAAGTCTCTGGTCAATCGCACCATCAATTCGTTGGAATCGAAAGAGCTGTTGGAGCGCTGCCGTCAGGACGGCGATAAACGGATCATCTATGTTCGCTGTGTTCAGGAAAAACTGGATATCTTCTTGACCGTACACAGCAGTTCCATGGAGATCGCCCACTCCATAGAAAACATCATCGGCCCGGAAGACACTGCTGCTTTTATCCGCATCGTAGAGAAAATCAGCAATTCCGGTTATCAACAAACATAATACGAGGTTTTATATGACAAAAATAATGGTTGACTCCTCCTGCGACTGCCAGGAAGAAAAACTCCACGACTACTTTCTACCCATTGCCGTTACCCTGGACGAAAAGGACTACCTGGATGGCGTAAATCTGGATCGTGATCCGTTTTACACCCTTCTAACCTCCACCCAGGATTTCCCCAAGACTGCTCAGCCCTCCCCTCAAAGCTTCATTGACATTTTTGAAGCGGTGAAAAAAACCGGTGAAGAACTGGTATATCTATGCCTTTCTTCTGCCCTCAGCGGCACATATCAAACTGCCTGCATGGCAAAAGAAATGGTAGACTACGACGGCATTTATATTGTGGATACCAAATCCGCAACCCATTGTTTACACATGATGGTAGCCTATGCCCGAAAATTGGCAACCAGCGGTTGCACTGGTGCAGAAATTGCCGAAAAGTGTCAAAATTTTCGTAACCGTATCCATGTCTTCGCAGGGTTGGACACACTGGAATACCTGCGCCGTGGCGGACGCATCGGCCCTGCCGCTGCCCTGATCGGCGACATTGCCAATATCAAGCCTATCCTTACCATCACCGATGATGGTCGTGTGGACAGCATCGCAAAGTCCATCGGTCTGGGACGGGCGATCCAGACCATTGTAACAAAGGTTTCCTCTTTTGAGATCGACCCGGACTTCCCTATCTGGTCTATGACCACCGTTGGACTTGAAAACAGCGACAAACTGGAAGAAGCCCTTGCAAAGAAAGGCATTGCTGTCACCCAGCGGCAGCAGGTCGGCCCTACTGTCGGTGCCCACTTGGGACCCGGCCTGTACGGCGTGATCTTCGTTTCCAAAGAATAAAGCTGCGCCCCGGAAGTTTCCTTCCGGGGCGTTTTATGAAAAAAGATCCGTGGTCAATCCTCAATATCCATATCCAGTCCCAACTCTCTGGGCTGGAAACGAGGACAAACATTTTCAGAAGTAACAATAACGGATGCTGCCAGCCGAGAACCAATTTGACAGGCCTGTGCCATGTTTTGTCCATAGGTCAGGCCGATGGCCACACCGGCGCAGAAAGCGTCTCCTGCGCCCGTGGTGTCGTTGACAGCCACTTTCCGGGCAGGCACAAAGCCAGAGTTACCTTCCATGTCTGCGTACACAGCGCCCTTGTCGCCCATGGTAACGATCATAGCAGGGATTTTTGCAAAGCCTACCTTCCGAGCCAGCTCCTTACGCATTTCCTCCGGGGTATAGGCGGTGTAATCATCGTAGAACAGCAGTCCTGCTTCCTGCTGATTGCAGGTAAAGCAGGCCAAACTCTGCAAAAAGTCTCGCCGCTCCAGTGCGATACTCATGTTCGACACCACGCCATAGACCTTTTTCTGGTGCTTTTCTGCCAGTTTGAAAACTCTTTTAATAATGGCTTTGTCCATGTCGATCTCCACAATGATGCTGTCGGCATTGGCAAAGATCTCGTCGCCCTTTTCATCCAAAATATCGCAGATGGGTGTCAGATCCGGTCGCTTGGAAATGGAGGCGAACACATCACCCTCATTATCAAAAACCGCCAGCCATGTGCCTAATCCATCGTCCGTGGCACGAACATAGTTGGTATTGACCTTATGGGTCTTTAACTTGCGTACCACATCGTCGCCAATGGCAGACTTGTCAACCAAGCCCACAAAGGTGGGCCGCAACTCACAGTTTGCAATGTCCTCCACCACATTTCGTGCCACGCCGCCGTGGATCTGCTCGATTCGGCCTGCGTTCCGGCCTGTGGGAATAAAAGCTGCCTCCGGGTAGCCCTTGATATCTACAAAAACTGCACCAATAACCGCAATGCCCATATCGTGTCCTCCTGAATGTTGTATTTTGAGGTATTATAGCACACCCCATTCAAAAAATCCATTCCAATATGCAAAACCAGCTGAGAAATTCTCAGCTGGTTTTGATCTTTAATCCAACTCTTCCGGCACACCCTCATCAAAAGGGATGTCATCGTCAAAGCTTTCTGACGAACCACCACGCATGGATGCCCATTGCTCCTTGGTAATGAGGATCGCTCGGGGTTTGCTGCCTTGGAAGGGGCCAACAATGCCCTTTTCTTCCATTTCATCGACAATACGAGCGGCTCTTGCGTAGCCCAGCTTCAATCGCCGCTGAAGCATGGAAACGGAAGCCTGTCCGGTTTCCAAAATCACATCCACCGCAGCCGGCAGCATATCATCGCCTTCCAGTTCGCCGTCATTGGGCTCTGGATCGGCGGCGGAAACGGCTCCCTTATTGCCGGCAGTTCCTGCTTGGCTTGCTCGCTTCTCGATATCCTTCAAAATGGCATCATCGTAGTCAGTGTTGAAGTTTTCCTTAACATAGTTGGCCACCGCCTCCACTTCCCCGTCACTGACGAAGCAGCCCTGCACACGCAGGGGCTTGCCGCTGCCAATGGGCGCAAAGAGCATATCGCCCTTACCCACCAGCTTTTCTGCACCCTGGGTATCCAGAATGATACGAGACTCCATTGCAGAAGCCACCGCAAATGCGATTCTGGAAGGAATATTGGCCTTCATCAAGCCGGTGATAACATCGGCAGACGGACGCTGAGTAGCAATGATCAAGTGGATTCCGGAAGCACGACCCATCTGTGCAATGCGGCAGATAGATTCTTCCACTTCCTTGGCAGCCACCAGCATCAGGTCAGCCAGCTCATCGATGATGACGACCACCTGAGGCAGCTTTTTGCCGCCCTCGGATTCCATGATGGTGTTATAAGATTCCAGATCACGGACACCGGGATCGCTCATGGCCT
>CAZJCA010000042.1:0-13764 GCA_964544505.1 uncultured Oscillospiraceae bacterium | reverse complement strand
GCCCCTTTATGGGCGTTTCCAAAAAGATCGACACCGCCATCGGCATGGGCATGGCGGTCACCTTCGTTATGGCCATTGCTTCTGCTGCCTGCTGGGCGGTGGATCAGCTTATTTTGATTCCGCTGGATCTTGCCTATATGCAGACCGTGGCCTTCATTCTGGTCATTGCAACCATCGTGCAGGTGGTGGAAATGTTCCTGAAAAAGAGCGTTCCGGCGCTGTATCAGGCACTGGGCGTGTATCTGCCCCTGATCACCACCAACTGCGCCGTGCTGGGCGTGGCACTGGTGAATGTGCAGAAGGGATATAATTTCCTGTTCTCCGTCCTCAACGGTGCCGCCGGTGGTCTGGGCTTTACGCTGTCCATCGTGCTGTTTGCATCCATCCGGGAACGGACAGATAAATCCGACTGCCCTGCCTGCTTCAAGGGCACGCCCATCACATTGATCGCTGCCGGTCTGCTGGCACTGGCGTTCATGGGCTTCTCGGGTCTGAAGATATTCTAAGGAGGGGTTAAAATGGGAATTGTGATCGCAATTGCAGTTTTGGGCGGCCTGGGTTTGGCCTTCGGCCTGGTTCTGGGTCTGGCATCCAAAGCATTCCATGTGGAAGAAGATCCCCGTTTGGAACAGCTCAATGAAGCCTTGCCCGGTGCCAACTGCGGCGGCTGTGGTTATGCCGGCTGCGGCGGCTACGCAGCGGCGGTGCTCAAAGGGGAAGCCCCCATCGGCAAATGTGCCTCCGGCGGCAACGAGGCTGCGGAAAAAATGGCAGCCATCATGGGTATCAAGGCGGAAAAAGTCACCCGGAAAGTGGCTATGGTTCGCTGTTCCGGTTATCGGCAGGTCGATCAGGATGGCAAGCCCACCGGCATGAAGATGAAGGGCGTTTACGAAGGCATTGAAGACTGCCTGGCAGCATCCAAGGTCGGCGGTCGTGGCCCCACCATCTGTAAATTTGGCTGTCTGGGCTTTGGCAACTGTGTCAAGCAGTGCAAATACGGTGCCATCTCCATCGTTGACGGCGTTGCCAAGGTGGATTTTGAAAAATGTGTGGGCTGCATGAGCTGTGCTGCTGCCTGCCCCCGAAATTTGATCGTGCCTATGGAATACGGACGGGATGTTTTGATCGCCTGTTCCTCCCATGCCAAAGGCTCGGTAACGATCCGTGGCTGTACCACCGGATGCATTGGCTGTGGCAGCTGTGTGAAAATCTGCCCCAAGGGTGCGATCTCCATTGACCGCAACTTGGCTGTCATCGATTACAGCAAGTGCGATGCCTGCGGCCTGTGCGCTACCGTCTGCCCCAAGCACATGATCTCCGACGCAAGACTTCAGGAACAAGTATAAAAGAACCGGGACTGCATTGCAGTCCCGGTTCTTTTATCAGCAGTAGAAATCTTTGATCTTCTTAGCACGGCTGGGGTGGCGCAGTTTACGGATGGCCTTGTTTTCGATCTGGCGAATACGCTCACGGGTAACGCCGAAGATCTGACCCACTTCTTCCAAAGTGTGGGTGCGGCCGTCGTACATACCGAAACGCATCCGCAGCACATCGGCTTCCCGCTCGGTCAGGGTGTCCAGAATTTCCTTCAGAGCCTCGGCAAGCAGAGCGTTGGAAGTGGCATCGGCAGGGCCGGGGGTCATGTCGTCGGGGACGAAAGAGCCGATGGAGGTGTCTTCTTCGTCGCCCACGGGGGTGTCCAGAGACAGGGTGTCGGCGGCGGTACGATTGGCCTCGATGATTTTTTCCACAGGCAGACCCAGCTCGGCAGCAATCTCTTCCACGGTGGGCTCACGGCCCAGTTCCTGCACCAGCTTGCGGTTGCAGCGAGTAGCCTTATTGATGACCTCCACCATATGCACCGGAACACGGATGGTTCTGGCCTGGTCGGCGATGGCACGGGTAATGGCCTGTCGGATCCACCAGGTAGCATATGTAGAGAATTTGTTTCCCTTTGTCCAGTCGAATTTGTCTACGGCACGGATAAGACCGGTGTTGCCTTCCTGAATCAGGTCAAGGATGTGCAGGCCACGGCCGGAATATTTCTTTGCAATGGAGACCACCAGTCGCAGGTTGGCTTCCGTCAGCTTGTTCTTAGCGGCCTGGTCGCCTTCGGATACCCGCTTTGCCAGTTCCACTTCTTCTTCGGCACTCAGCAATTTTACCTGACCGATCTCTTTCAGGTACATACGCACCGGGTCATCCAGATTGTATTCCGCAGCCAGATCCACGGGGTCGATCAGATCTTCATCTTCCAGGGCAGCCATATCCGGATCGTCTTCCAGCAGCAGACCCAGGTCACTGTCGTCCACCAGTTCCAGCTCGCCGCTGATGATCTGAATGTTCATGGCCTCGAAACGGTCATAGATCTCTTCGATTTTTTCCGGAGAAAGATCCATTTTCTCCAGCTGTGCATTCAGTTCGCTGGCCTGGATCATGCCATCTTTCCGACCCTGGGCGATCAGACTCTGGATCGCTGCCAGGGCATCTTCATTGGGTTTTGCAGTTTTTTTCGGTGTGCTCATAAGTTGAACCTCTTTGTCTTGTACTTCGGATAGAATATAGCGTGATTTTTCTCCTTCGGCAAGGGCTTTTTTGAAAAATTTTTTCAAAAATCGGGGGTTGGGGCGTTTTTTGTCGTCATACAAACACAGTTTTTCCGAAAAACATAAAAACATACAGTTTACTTTTTGGGAAAAATTCGTTATAATGAACAGAATGAAGAACTATCCCCATTGGCTGGGATGGTGCGCCCAGGCCTTCCTTCCGGGGAGGGCGTGGACATCCCTTATTTTGAGGTATCATGTATGACCGATCTTTCTAAAATCAGAAATTTTTCCATTATTGCCCACATTGACCATGGCAAGTCTACCCTGGCAGACCGTTTGCTGGAAGAATGCCATGCCATTGACCAGCGGATCCGTGCCGAGCAGATGCTCGACTCCATGGAACTGGAAAAGGAGCGTGGCATCACCATCAAGGCCACCGCAGCTACGCTGCATTATAAGGCCGACGATGGGGAAGTTTACGCCCTGAACCTGATCGACACCCCCGGCCATGTGGACTTTAACTACGAAGTTTCCCGCAGCCTTGCTGCCTGCGAAGGTGCGATCCTGGTTGTGGATGCATCCCAGGGCGTAGAAGCCCAGACCCTTGCCAATACTTATCTTGCCATTGATGCAGGGTTGGAAGTGTTGCCGGTTATCAATAAGATCGACCTGCCTTCTGCCAGACCTGCGGAAGTAAAGGCCGAGGTGGAGGATATTATCGGTATCCCGGCAGAGGACGCTCCGGAGATCTCTGCTAAAAACGGTATCAACATTCATTCTGTGCTGGAAATGGTGGTTTCCGGCGTGCCTGCCCCCACCGGTGATAGAAATGCCCCCTTGCAGGCTCTGATCTTCGACAGCCAGTACGACTCTTACCGGGGTGTTATCGTCTATACCCGTATTAAGCAGGGCACCATCCGTGCAGGGCAGGATATTAAGCTCATGGCTACCGGCGCTACCTATAAGGTGGTGGAGGTGGGTATCATGAATCCCATGGGTCTGATCCCCCAGGATTGCCTGGGCGCAGGCGAGGTGGGCTACATTACCGCCTCGATTAAGACCGTTGCCGATACCCAGGTGGGCGACACCATCACCACTGTGGAAAATGGCGCGGCAGAGCCGTTGCCCGGCTATCGTCCGGTGCAGCCGATGGTCTATTCCGGTGTCTACCCGGCAGATGGTGCCAAATATCAGGATCTGAGAGATGCGCTGGAAAAGCTGAAGCTCAACGATGCTTCCTTTGTCTATGAGCTGGAAAGCTCCATTGCGCTGGGCTTTGGTTTCCGCTGTGGTTTCTTAGGGCTGCTGCACATGGAGATCATTCAGGAGCGGCTGGAGCGGGAGTATAATCTGGATCTGATCACCACTGCCCCCAATGTTGTGTACCGGGTAACGAAAAACACCGGAGAAGTGATCATGGTGGCCAATCCCTTGGACTATCCCGATCCCATGGAGATCGAACTGGCGGAAGAGCCGTATGTGAAGCTGAATCTGATCGCTCCCCAGGAATATGTGGGCAATATGATGGATCTGGCCCAGCAGCGCCGGGGCGAGTTTAAGGACATGGTGTATCTGGATGCCACAAGAGTGGAGCTGCACTATGAAATGCCTCTAAACGAGATCATCTACGATTTCTTCGATGCCCTCAAATCCCGTACCCGTGGGTACGGCAGCTTGGACTATGAAGTCATCGGCTACCGTCCCAGCCGACTGGTCAAACTGGATATTCTGCTCAACGGCGATATTGTGGACGCTCTGAGCTTCATTCTTTTTGCGGACAACGCCTATCCCAGAGCCAGAAAAATCTGTGAAAAACTGAAAGACAATATCCCCCGTGCACAATTTGAGATCCCCATTCAGGCAGCCATCGGCGGCAAGATCATCGCCCGTGAGACCATTAAGGCTGTCCGTAAGGATGTGCTTGCCAAGTGCTACGGCGGCGATATCACCAGAAAGAAGAAGCTGCTGGAAAAGCAGAAGGAAGGCAAGAAGAGAATGCGCACCTTTGGTACGGTTTCTGTTCCTTCCGAAGCGTTCATGGCTGTGCTGAAACTGGATGAGGACTAAACCATCCCCTGAAAGGAGTTTGTAATGAACTGGACTGAAATTTGGAATACATTTGCCCACAGCAGCGTCAGCATTGGTGAGATCTGCCTGCGTTTGGCCTGTGCCATGCTGGTGGGTCTGGTCATCGGCACAGAGCGAGAATATACCCACCGCCCGGCCGGTATGCGTACCCATATTCTGGTGGCGCTGGGCGCTTGCGTGGTAGCCATCACCAGTGAGCTGATCTTCCATGAATATAACACCAAATACGGTGCGTTGCCCGACCCTGCCCGATTGAGTGCACAGGTCATTGCCGGCGTGGGCTTTCTGGGTGCCGGTACCATCATGCGGGAAGGCTACACCGTCAAGGGTCTGACCACCGCCGCCAGCGTGTGGGCAGTTGCCTGTCTGGGTCTGGCTGCCGGCAGCGGCTACTATGGTCTGGCACTGGCTGGCATGATCTTCATTTTCGTAACACTGACCCTGTTTGAAGCTTTTCAGCATAAATTTATGCGGAAAAACCTGACCCGGCAGAGTTATGTGGTGGAGACGGAGGATATCTCCAAGGGACTGCGGCTGGTCTTTAAGAGCGCTGATGAGAGCTATGCCATCATTCAGGATCTGGAAGTGGAGCACAAGGATGATCTGTTTATTATCCGATTTGATGCGGAGTACAACGGCAGCCGTCGTCATAAGTACAACCAGAGGTTTATCGAAATGCTGACTGCGGACGAAGGCGTGCTGCGCATCCGCCAGACCGTATCGATTTGAAGAAAATAAACCCACCATTTTTAAATATGCAAAGGAGAATCATTATGGAAAATTGCCTGTTTTGCAAGATCATTGCCGGAGACATTCCCTCTACCAAAGTTTACGAGGATGAAAAGATTCTGGCTTTCCGGGACATTGCCCCCATGGCACCGACCCATATTCTGGTGATCCCCAAGGTGCATATTCCCTCCGTGGATGGGGTGAACGCCGAAAACAGCAGCGTGGTTGCCCATATTTTTGAAACCATCCCCCAAATCGCAGCCGCCGAAGGCTTGACAAATGGCTATCGGGTGGTCAGCAATTGCGGAAGCGATGCCGGTCAGACGGTGCATCATCTCCACTTCCACATTTTGGGCGGTAAGGTCTTAAATACGGAAATGGCTTGACAAATAGCGGATATTTGCTATAATCAGCTCAGATCGCATAGAAAATTGTCTTCGGGGGGCCGGATGCATCCGGCTGAGATTGGACTTTGTAGCCCTGACCCGTGAACCTGATACGGTTAGTACCGTCGGAGGGAAAGATGCACAAATGAGATGCTTTTGTATCGCATTGCACCCAGACGGTTTGCAATGCGATACTTTTTATTTTTGGAGGTTTGCAAAATGGCAAACACAAACAAATCTCACCGTCAGGTGCAGGCCCTTTGCGAAGGGGCACTGATGGTGGCACTGGCGCAGATCCTGGGGTATCTGAAATTCTACCGGCTGCCCAACGGCGGCTCCTGGACGCTGATCATGTTCCCTATCTGCTTCTATGCGGTCCGCTGGGGCGTGGGCAGGGGACTGATGGCAGGCTTTGCTCTGGGCCTGCTGCAACTGCTGCTGGACGGCGCTTATGCCTGGGGCTGGCAGAGCATTCTGTATGACTATCTGCTGGCCTATACCGCTCTGGGTCTGGCAGGCCTGTTCAGCGGAAAAAAAGGGGGCGCCTTTCTGGGCACGCTGGTGGGCGGTCTGGGACGGTATTTCTTTGCATTCTTAAGCGGCGTGACCTGCTGGCGTATCACGGCACCCACCCAGATCCCCTTGTTGGGCACCTTTGACAATGCAGAGGTTTACTCCGCTTTGTACAATGGAATGTACATCGTTCCCTGCATCCTGCTGGCATTGATCGCAACAGCAGTGCTGTATGTGCCCCTGAAAAAGTATTTTCTGGGACAGGACATCCACTGATCAACAAAAAAGTGCGCCGCTGCTGCGGCGCACTTACTTTTTACTGTTTTGCGATGACGGACAGGCCGGGGGCAGTGGCGGAAAGCTTGCTGACCCGGTACAGGGCGTTGGCGGCCTGACCACGGTTCATGGATGCTTCGGCAGTCAAAATGATGCCGTTTTCTGCCATGACGGCGATCAGGTCGGGATTTTCACCCTCCATGGAAGCGGCATTCATCGGCAGGTCAAGGGCATTTTGCAGCAGCAGAGCGGCCTCCTGACCGGTGATGGGCTTGTCGGAACCGAAGACACTGCCTCCTTCCCATCCGGCGGTCAGACCGGAGCGGAGGGCGGCTGCCAGGTAAGGCTTCAGCCAGGTGGGGCAGTCGTCAGTAAAGCCGGTGTAACCGGCTTCTTCATCGATCTCAATGCCCAGAACATTCACAAGCATGGCGACAAATTCTCCCCGGGTGACGATCTGCTCCGGACGGAAACACAGCTGACCGCTGACCATTTCTCCGGTAAAAATGCCGGTGGAGCGCATCCATTCAGCGCTGAAGCGGCAATCCTTGCCGATGGTGTCGGCGTAGGTCTGCTTATCGCAGGGCTTGAGGATCTGTATGGTAACGGTGGCCTGCCGGGACACATTGCCTGCCGGGTCGGTGGCGGTGTAGGTGAAAGAGTCGGTGCCCACCTTGTTTTTCTTGGGGGTATAGGTGAAAGTACCGTCTTCATTTACCGTTACATCGCCTCGCTTGGGAGAACGGGTGATGGTAAAGGTCAGATCTTCGCCCTCGGGATCGTGGGCTTTCAGTGTGCCGGTGTTGGGCAGGTTTTTGTAAGTTTCCATGGCGCTGTCCTCGGCAACGGGGGCACGGTCTTCCTTGCCCCGGATGGAGATGGTCATGGTGGTGGCCTTTTCTACCCGATTTTCATAAATGGGAAGATAGCTGACGGTCACATCGGTGTCGTTTTCCGTCCGCAGGGGATGGAAGGTCAGTTCGTTGAGCTGCTGAGCCGTTAAAATGTCGCCGCAGCGGATCACTCTCTGCCCCAGCATGACTGTTCCGGCGGTGTTTTCCGGCAGGCCGGTGATGCACACCCCTTCCAGATTGTTCTTGGAAAAATCATCTGCGGAAAAACAGTATTTGCTGTCGCAGTCTACTTCCAGCGCTGCCGCACCGACACCCAGAGCCAAAATGCAGGCTGCTGCCAGCAGAGCAGAAACAATTTTTTTGCGTGTCATAGGATACCTCCTGAATTTGGAATTCGGAGGTATTGTTTGCTTTTGTGGGAAAATTATGCAAAGAAAAGGGAATTTTATCCCAGCACCAGCTTGTCGTCGGCCTCGTCCGAGCCGGAAGCCTGATTAAACAGCTGCAAAAGCTGTTCAACGGTGAGGTTTTTCTTCTCTTCTCCGGATACATCCACCACGATGTGACCGTCGTACATCATGATCAGCCGATTGCCGTAGGCGATGGCATCACGCATATTATGGGTGATCATCATGGTGGTCAGATTGTTGGCAGAGACGATCTTTTCTGTGGTCTCCAGCACCTTGGCGGCGGTTTTGGGGTCGAGAGCGGCGGTGTGCTCGTCTAAAAGCAGAAGCTTGGGCTGACGCAGGGTAGCCATTAAAAGGGTCAGAGCCTGCCGCTGACCGCCGGAGAGAAGGCCCACCTTGGTGCTCATCCGATTTTCCAGACCCAGATCCAGTTTTTCCAGTTGCTGACGGTAGTATTCCCGTTCCTGACGGGTGCTCATGGGGCGCAGCCCCCGTCTTTGTCCACGGCGAGCAGCCAGTGCCAGATTTTCAGAGATGCGCATGGTGGCGGCAGTGCCCATCATCGGATCCTGGAACACCCGACCGATGTAGGCGGCACGCTTGTGTTCTGGCAGGGCGGTCACATCCACCCCGTCAATGAGGATCTTGCCGCTGTCCACGCTGTATACGCCTGCCACGCAGTTGAGCATGGTGCTCTTACCGGCGCCGTTGCCGCCGATGACGGTGACGAAATCCCCTTCCTTTAATTCCAGATTCAGTCCCGTCAGAGCCTTTTTTTCGTTGACGGTACCGGGGAAGAAAGTTTTGTGGATATTTTCGATTTTCAGCATACTTTTCCTCCCTTGCGGATATTTTTCTGCCAATAAGGAACTGCCAGGAACAGCGCCACGATCAGCGCAGAGAGAAGCTTCATATAGTTGGTGTTGATGTTAAAGAGACTGATGACTGCCTGAATGACCGCCTGATAGAGCATGGCACCGATGCTGACAGCCAGCAGTTTTAAGGCAAAATTGTGGAAAATTTTCTTGAAAAGAGATTGCCCGATCACAATGGCTGCAAGACCGATGACGATGGCACCACGACCCATGTTGATGTCGGCAGCACCGTTGTACTGGCACATCAGTGCGCCAGCCAGGGCAACCAGACCGTTGGCCAGTGCCAGACCCAGCACTTTGCACCGTCCGGTGTTGATGCCCTGAGCACGGGCCATGTGGGTGTTTGCACCGGTGGCACGCAGGGAAGAGCCCAGTTCTGTGCCGAAAAACCAGTAGAGCAGGCCGATGATCACCACGGTGATAAAACCCAGGGAGATCAGCGGATGCCGATAGAAGGGAAGATTGCCTTTCAGCACATCCGACAAATGCCAGGAGGACACCAAAAGGCTGGATTTATCTGCGCTCAAGAATAGATTTGCTTTCATGTCCATAATGGCCAGATTGACTGAGTACAGACCCAGCTGGGTCAGAATACCTGCCAAAATGGCAGGTATGCCGCATTTGGTGTGGAAAAATCCGGTGACCAGTCCGGCGGCAACACCGGCAAGCACCGCACACAGCAGTGCAAAATACATATTGTAGCCTGCGGACATCAGGGTGACGCACACAGCACCACCGGTGCAGAAGGAACCGTCAACGGTCAGGTCGGAAATATCCAGAATTTTATAAGTAATGTACAGGCCGATGGCCATAATGCCCCAGATCAGTCCCTGAGACAGGGCACCGGGCAGGGCGTTTATGAAACTGGTCATAGAGAACTCTCTCTTTCCTATTTAATGGAGAAGTGGGCGTGTTGCGCCTGCAACACGCCCAGCGATATTTTAGAATTGGGGCGCTCAGGTCAGCGCTTCAAAGCCTTCGGGGGCGGTCAGACCCAGATCCTCAGCGATCTGCTTGTTGTACTTCTTGGAGAAAGTGGAAACATACTCGATGGGCATGGTGGAAATATCTGCTTCCCCCTTCAGGATCTTGACAGCCATCTTGCCGGTGGCAACGCCCAGATCATAGTAGCTGATGGACAGGGTAGCCACGCCGCCGTTTCTGCACATGCTCTCTTCGCCGGGGAAGACAGGTACATTGGCAGGACGGCAAATGCTGTCGATAACGGGCATACCAGTGGCGGCGGTATTGTCGGTGGGAATGTAGATCACATCGCTGTTTGCCGCAGCGGTCTGGGTAACGGCCTGCATATCGCTGCTGTCGGCAAAGGGATATTCCTTGCACTCGTAGCCCAGTGCTTTCAGGGCAACGGCGATGGCCTCTACCTGATATTTGGAGTTCGGCTCGGCGGAGCAGTACAAAAGGCCTACATTCTTGGCATCGGGACACCAGGCTTTGATCATGGCGGCCTGCTGATCCAGAGGGGCCAGGTCGGAAGTGCCGGAAATATTGCCGCCCACAGTGCCGGAGAAGTTTTTGATGTTCAGGGCAACGCCATATTCGGTGACAGAAGTGCCCAGAATGGGAATATCTGCGGTGGCTGCGGTGGCGGCCTGAAGGGCTGCGGTGGCATTAGCCAGGATCAGATCCACATTTTGGGATACAAAGCTGTTGATAATGGTGGAGCAGGTATTGGGATCACCTGCGGCGTTTTGGGATACAAAGCGCACATTTTCCTCGCCCAGTTCTTCTTTAATGGTATCCATAAAGCCTTGGGTGGCGGCATCCAGGGCATCGTGAACAGCCAACTGGCAAATGCCGATGACATATTTTCCATCCTCTTCGGTGCTGCACCCGGGCAGACAGCCCAGCAGCAGGACAGCACATAAAGCCCAGCAGATCCATTTTTTCATGATCGATCACTCCTCTGTCTTTTGTATAAAGAACAATGTCCACAAAAAGTGGAGATGTGTTTACTATACCACCGGAAAACTTAGAAAGTCAAAGAGTTTTCCCACTTGTGTATAAATTTCCACTTCTTTCACAGACGAAAAGAGGAAAAACCTCACAAAGCTGTGCAAATTGGCGAAACTGTCTTGGCGGAAAGGGTGGAAATTTCATGCAGAGTGTGCTATAATAAACAAAACGGAGGAATGATTATGCTTGATAGAGAAATGTTAGAAGCACAGCTGAGCGAACTGCCCCTGTATATTTACGGCTATATCGATCCGAAGGAATTGGAATTTTCCCAGCGTGTTCGCTGGATCTGTGAGCACGAATGCAGTATGTACGGCAAAAGCTGGGCCTGCCCGCCGGGGGTGGGCAGCGTAGAGCAGTGCAAAGCCCGGTGCCTTGGCTACGATCAGTGCCTGATGATCTCCACCATCACCGAAGTGGCGGATATTTCCGACTTGCAGGCGACTTTAGCCACCCGGACAGAGCATGAAGAACTGACGGACTATGTAGCCGGTCTCATGAGGGAGCAGGGGGTCGTGCCGTACATCCTTTCCACAGAGGCCTGCGCCCTGTGCAAGCGCTGTGCCATTCTGGATGGGCAGAGCTGCCGTTTCCCGGAGAAAATGCACCCCTGCGTGGAGAGCCAGGGCATCAATGTGATCCCGGTGCTGGAAAATATGGGAATGCCCTTCCTGTATGGGGAAAATGTGGTCACATGGGTGAGTCTGCTGCTGTTTAAAGAGTAAAAGCCCTTGCCGGGGGCTTTTGTTCTGGCAATTTGTTCACACAAAAGTTATTTACAATTTCCCCCGGCGATGATACAATGTCCAAAGGAAAGGAGGTGGGCCTGTGCGCCAACTTTGGGAAAAAATCCGATATACCCCATATATCTCTGAACTGTTCTCCTTTTTGAAAAAAGGAGATCTGGTGCTGCTGTTTTTGTGCCTGCTCACCTCCGGATACGGCTGCCTGATCGTCGCCAGTACCACCAATTGCGATGGTACGCTGCGCTATGTAATCATTCAGGTGCTGGCGGTTGTGTTGGGCATGGTCATGTATGTTCTTATGTCGGCGGTGGATGCGGATTTTATATCGGAGCATCGGATGGCGTTGGTGATTTTCAACTGCTTCATTCTTCTGCTGCTGAGAACCCCTTTCGGCGAAGATTACAATTCCGGTAACCGAAGCTGGCTGGTGATCCCTGGATTCCCCATGGCGATTCAGCCGGCGGAATTTTGTAAGATCACCTTCGTGCTGATTTTAGCATCGGTTATGGCATCCCACCAAAACCGGATCTCCACCATCCCTTCCGTCATGCACATGGTGCTGCAATTGGGACTGGTGGCAGGACTCAATTTTGTGATGTCGGGCGATGCCGGCGTGTCGCTGATCTTCGTGTTCATCTTTATTATGATGGCAATGTGTGGCGGTGTCCATTGGGGCTGGTTTGCAGCCGCCGGTGGTGCGATCGCCGTAGCGGCGCCCATTGTGTGGAATTTAATGCCGGAGTCGCTGAATTATATGAAGAAGCGTATTCAGGTCCTCTGGGATCCCAGCATTGACCCCGAGGGCTTAAAAGAGCGATTTCAGACTGTCCGTGCTCAGCTGTCCCTCAACGGCGGCGGCTTGACAGGACAGGGATTGTTCAATGGTACTCGAACCCAGACAAAGGATATGCTGCCTGCCCAGCACACGGACTTTATTTTCTCCGCCATTGGTGAGGAACTGGGATTTTTGGGCTGTATACTGACGCTGGTGCTGATTTTTCTGATTATTTTCCGTTGTATCCGGGTAGGCATGAAAAGCCCGGATTATCTGCGCCGAATGATCTGTTTCGGTGTGGCGGCGACTTTGATTTTCCAGACACTGATGAATGTGGGCATGAATGTGGGTGTCCTTCCGGTCATCGGCCTGACACTCCCGTTTATCAGCTACGGCGGCAGTTCGATTATGTCCCTGTTTGCCATGCTGGGATTGGTGTCGGGAGTCCATGCAAGGCCGGAGGCCAAGCAACACGAGCGATATATCCATGCCCCTGCGGCATTGACAAGATGGTATTAAATAGACGAAATGCACCCCATAAGGGGTGCATTTTTGCTTTTGTTGCAGGTGGGAATAGGCAAGCACACCGATTTTACAACCGGTGTGCTTTTTGTGATGATTGATTTGCCTATGGCATTCGCCGCTTTACTGTGCCTTAGGACAAAAGCGTTTGCTTATCTCGTTGTATTTCTTCAAACAAGTTACATAAACAATCGTCTATGGAATCCCAAACGCCTACGACTGAGAGCGCGGCACCCTCTCGTTCGACCTGATATGCTTTATATGCATCTGTATCGACATATAGATCATACTCATTTATCTGCTTACCATGCTGAATATCTCTAAAACAGCCAAATTTCAGCCAATTACTGGGTGTGTCGGGAAGTCGGCTTAGGTCTTCCAGGCAGATGTTGAAGGGTTCAAGGTGTTTTCGGTCGTTAAAAATTGGAACGCCGTAGATACTAAGCCTGCTTGCCGGAAGGCTTATTTCTTCCGTGATACTCCGCAGTGTGCGAAACAAATCCAAACCATTTGCAAAAGTATACAACTCCAGCAAATCATCAGGAAAGGGTCTACAATAGGATTGAATCAGGTGCTGCATAACCGGTTCCGGCATCGGGGAATATATAAAATGATCTGCAATCTGAGGCGGTTCCTGTGGATGAAGCAAGCGAACCTTGTTATCTGTATAAACAAAACAATCTCCATATTGATTAACAAGCTGCGAAAGTGTCGTTAGGAACCTCATCCAACATACCTCCTATGTGTAATGTTTTGTCGGTTTCTTTCACCGATGTGAAAAGTATAGCACAATCGTCCCTTTTAATCAACACACTGCGTAGCAGAGTGCCTTTTCTTTTTGTGAAAAGACTATAAAAAGGATGTTGTTTGCCCATTTTGGGAGAATTGAACGCCCATAAACGACTGCCTATCCACACCCATACTGGGTGCGTCTATGCAGTCGGGGACTCTCCCACGGCCTAATCTCAAAACAATCAAAAAACCTCTATCCCGATGGGATAGAGGTTTTTTGGTGGCTCGCCAGGGACTCGAACCCTGGACCCACGCCTTAAAAGGGCGTT
>CAZJCA010000041.1:0-13799 GCA_964544505.1 uncultured Oscillospiraceae bacterium | reverse complement strand
GCTTGAGACTGTCAAAAAACTGTCGTTTTTTCGCCGGTGAATGACTTGCCTCTCCCTTTGGGAGAGGTGTCACGGCAAATGCCGTGACGGAGAGGGCGGATTTTTGCCCTCTCAGACCGAAATCAAAGATTTCGGCCAGCTCCCCCACAGGGGGAGCCAAGGGACGGTACTTTTTTGACACGCTGAAGCTCGCAGAATTTTTCTGCGAGCTTTTTATCTTTAGAAAAACAGTTTCCGCTCCATCATTTCCCTGGCGGCACTGTTGGTTGCCAGATAAATCAAAAGTCCACCAATGGCAGCCAGTCCCACCAGAGGGTACACCGACCAGCCAATGAAGGCCAGGTCAAATGTAATATCCAGCAAAAACTCCATCAGCAGCATCAATGCGCCCAGTGCCATGAACGCACCGCCCAGCACATAGAGTTTTCCCTTATGCAAATAGCGGAACAGTGTCACCACTGCACAAACGATCAGCGCCAAACACCCCACCACCGGCAGTGCAAAGGTCAGAAACCAGCCACCCTTGGTGGCCCAGTTAATGTACATGAGGTAGGCTGTTACCACCGCAAAATCGCAGGGAACAAAAATCACAGGGTTGGGGCTGTAAAACCACATAGGAAGTGCGATAACCGTGTAGGCCACCACCAGACCTCCGGCTACATAGCCGAACCAGTCGATCACGCCGTCCAGCTGCAGGTCTGCAAACAGGCTCAAAATCATGGGGATCAGAAAAAGAATAACGATCGCACCATTGAGGGCTTTTGCCCCGGACTTTCGCTCCGGCATTTTATCTGCCGGATATAGGGGCTTTTTCGGGCTTTGTTTCACATCCGGGTGATAAACCACCGTTGCGCACAGGGGACATTTTTTCTCTGTGTCCGACAGTCGGACACCGCAGTTTACACAGTACATCGTCTATCCTCCATTGCTTTCCACCAGAACCGGAAGCCCCATCTGCTGCAACACATAGAAAAAGTGTCGCTCCAGCTCCGCATCCTGAATATCCCGGATGAAGTTTACATAAATCGAGTCTCCATAGGAGAGCATACCGCAGTTATAGGGCGCTGCCGCCTGTACACCCAGGATAAAATCAAACCGCTCAATATATCCTTCCATCTCCGTCGGGACAGTGATCCTGCCTAAATTAGACATGGACAGGCAGGATTTCCGCTCTCCCACACTGTCAAAAACCGCCTTCATCACCGCATTTTTCAGGGGCAGCGGTACCAGACGAAGCAGCGGATTTTTCTCGTCATTGACATTGGTTGCAATGATGCTGCCCATGTGTTTGGCGGTCACTTCCAGCCCCATTTTGTGATGGATCCGCTTGCAGATCTCCTCAAAGCTGTACTCCCCCAGACGAGGATCCAGCTCCGGCGTGATATACAGTGCGAAATTGCGCAGGGTATTGCTTGGGAAAAGATGACGCAGATTGATAGGCAGCAGTACTTTGATGGGTCTTTGCCGCCCGTGGGGATTCTTTTCCTTTTGCAATGCCGTCAACGCCTGCATCATCACAGCGCACATAAACACCGTCAGCGAGACCTGATATCGGTGCGCCATTTCCAGAACATTCTCCACCGGCAGCTGGAAACAGGTTACATGCAAAAAGCCGTCTTTTCGAGGTTCGCCGTACATATGCCAGGCATTGCTGTCTTTTCGGCTGGCCGGCACAGAACCGGCATTTTTGAGGAAGCAATCTTCCAGTTCCTCCGGCTTAGGGGCTTCACGGCGATCCAGTATGCCCTTTTCACAGGGAACAGCAATTCCATATTTCTGCTCCAAATACTCCGCTGTCAGGGTTTTCAGGAAGATCAGAGCGCCGCTGCCATCGGTCAGGGAATGAAAGAACTCCACGGCGATCCGATTTTCGTAGGCAATGACCCGAAAGGCGCATTTGCGCATTTCTGCCTTGCTCATAAAGGTAAGCGGATAGCTGTATTCCTCTTTGATATCGGGGGCTTGTTCTATCTGCTGCAAATAGTACCAGAACACACCTTTGCGCAACCGAGCCGCAATGGAAGGAAAGCGGCGCACCGTCACATCCAGGGCACTTTGCAGCACCGCCACATCCACCTGTTCAGTCAATGTGACCGACTGACGGAACACATTGCTCCAGTTCTTGCGACGAGCCGCCGGATAAATTTTGGCTGCATTGTCAAGCCGCACCCAGTGCAGCTGCTTTTTCACTTTCTTCCCCATTGGCTCACCCCTCTCGTTTTTATATACTATACTCTTTTTTCCGAAAACCGTCAATGAAAAAGCCGCCGCTGGGGGAAATTCCCTGCAAGCGGCGGTATGTGTTTATGCTCGAAGTCCTAATTTTCGTGCCAATTCGCCCAGATAGTCAAGGTGTTCATAATTTGCATTGTAAAGGGTAACATAACCGTTTTTGTCTGCGGTAATGTCCTGATCGAAATAGACCACTCGCTCCCCTTTTTTCAAATAGACTTTTTGCCCGTTTATGCGCAGCTTTTCATATTCTTCCTGTCTCTGCCGATAATACTCTTCAAATAATTCCTTCGCCTTGTCCAAATCGCCCAGATGCCCATAAATCATACACTCTTCCAACAGGATCATCTGCCAGTTCATGGTGTCCATTCTTGGATATGCTCGACGATGTGCAAGGATCGCTTCCCGGCTGTTTAACACCTCGAAAGCAGGAATCACGATTCTGTCCAGTTCCTGCAAAATGCTTCGGATAATTTTTTCTCTGTTCTTCGACAGATCAAACCATGTTTCCCGGTAGCTGCGGACAGCACCAAGTCTGGAACGAATGTTACACTCATATTCATGATAGTATGTTTTATCGATTGGAGACACAAAGACACGATCCACACATTCCGGCACACGGATACCTGTATTCACGCAAAAAGTGTCTTTCTCCAACTGGAAATGAACCACCTGTGAGATATCCTCCGACACAAAGCGGTGCAATGTCCGTCCAAACTTCCGAAAGCCCAGCGGTTTCAGATGTGCATACATCGCATTTTCGATCTCGTCCAGCACTTGAACACCGTTAATCTCCACTTTTTTTCGCCGAAAACCAAACATTTTTCTTCCCCCTGTGCAACAATCGCCACTGCATAAAGAATCATCTTTATTTCTGGTATTATATCACCTTTTTCCATATTTTTCTACTGTGAATGCAGAAATTGCCCGGTTCAAAATGAACCGGGCAAAACGCCTTTTTCCTTATTCCGCAGCTTGAGCCTTTGCCGGAATGGTTTTAATGCCGAAGCAAAAATACAGGATATGGAACAGCCACACACAGCCAAGCACAATGCAGCCCACCTTGATCCCTTTGATCCCCATCATGGCAAAACCAATGCTCATCAGCACTGTCACCGTGACCATAATGCGGATCTTGGTTTTCCAGGTCATGCCACGGCCTGCCACATAATCTTCCAGATTATCCTTGTAGAGCTTGGTACCCTTGAACCAGCGATCCAGTTTTTCAGAACTTCTGGCGAAGCAGAATGCCGCCAGCATCAAAAACGGGAATGCAGGCAGCATGGGCACCACAGCCCCCACTGCTCCCAGTCCTACGCCAATGCAGCCAAGAATAACATACAGGATCTTTTTTATTTTCATTTGGTTTCCTCCAGTCGCTTCTTTTCTTTCTTCGTTTCAATGACATGACGAGTAGCCATGACCGGATGATGAAAGATCATCCTTGGGCCGGAAAAGCGCATGACCTGCCGAATCTTTTCACGCATGTCTTTCTGATAGCAATGGACCTTGCAGTTGGAACAGAAGGTCTTCGTCTCCATAAAGGGGCATTTGTCGCTGCGCTGCCGGGCATAGGCAGCCAATGCGGCGCAGTCGGGGCAAAGGGTCTTGCCGCCGTGTTTTTTGCGGCAGTAAATGGCGATCATCAGGCTGACCGTTTCCTTTTCCCGTTCCCGCTTGCTTTGCACATTCATCAGCTGACCCTCCCCTGTTCCACGCAGTAGACCTTATCAACGATGCCCATGGTGGATTTTCGGTGAGACACCAGCACGACGGTCTTGCCGGAGCGTGCCTCATGGAGCGATTTCAAAATGACCGCCTCGTTGAGGCTGTCCAGATTGGATGTCGGCTCATCCAGCAGTAAGAACGGCCCATCGTGGAGGAAAGCTCTTGCCAGCCCCAGCCGCTGCCGTTCGCCGCCGGAAAGGGTATCCCCCAGCTCGCCCACCGGCGTATCGTATCCCATGGGCAGACTCATGATAAAATCGTGGACAGATGCTTTTTTACAGGCGGTGATGATCTCATCGTCGGTGGCATCCAGTTTTGCAATGCGCAGATTGTTTCGGATACTGTCGTGGAACAGGTGCGTTTCCTGAGTGACGAAGCTTTCCATGTTTCGCAGATTCGTTGTATTGATAGCATCCACATTCCTGCCCGATACCTTCACTTCTCCCTGCTCCACCTGCCAGAAACGCATAAACAGCTTCAAAAGAGTGGATTTACCGGAACCGGAGCGACCCACAATGCCGATGATCCTGTTTTCCGGGATCTCCACGGAGAAATCCTCCAGAATGGTCTCGTCGCCATAGGAAAAGGTGATATTTTCCCCGGCAGCCCCATGGAAATCCACCGTTTCCTTGCCGACGACTTCTTCCACCACCGGGCTTTCATCCAGAATATCCAGCACACGATTTCCGGCGGCGAAGGTGTTCTGCAAAGTTGCGCCCAACGCCGCCAGCGCCACACAAGGGCCAAAGGAACTCATCAGCGCCAGCGTGCAGATCAGCGCCCCCGGAAAGTCGCACAGATAGGCAGACAGGAACAGCATGGCAAGGTCAAATACCAGAATGATCGTATTAGTGACGGCGGTATTCCTTCCGGCGGTGCGTTTCATCCGCTCCTCATCTTTCGCCAGTGCATCCGTCTGTTCGTTCATCTGCGCCAGCCGGTCTTCTCCCCGGCCATACTGCTGTGTCTCAGAAAGGCCACGCAGGGAGTCCAGCACAAAGCCTGCCAATGCGCCCGACTTAGTGCGAAATTTCATGCCATCGTCACCGCTGCACTTGGATGTAACCAGCGGAATGATCACACCGACTACCAGATAGGCCGCAGCCGCCAACGCTCCCAGTGCCACATGGACAGAGCCGATGAATACCACCATGATCACGCAGAACAGAAATGCGATGCAGATCGGCGAAATGGTGTGGGCATAGAACACTTCCAGAAGTTCAATGTCGGAGGTGATCACGTTGATCAGATCCCCCTTGTCCTTGCCCTCCAGCTTGGCAGGGCAAAGGCGGCGCAGGGCACCGAACACCTTGTCCCGGATCAGTGCCAGCAGTTTGAAGGCGATAAAATGGTTACAGGCCTGCTCTGCATAGCGCAGGAAGCCACGCACCAGCGCAAAAAACAGCACCGCCCCGAAAATCACACCGAGGGACATGGACCATTCGGGGTGGAGAATGTGCAGCACCGCATAGCCGCCGAATACGGTGATAAAAGTGGCGCACAGATGTCCGATCAATCCCATAGTAATGGCCAGGATCATGTATCCGGTCAAAGGCTTTACCAAGCCCACCAGCCGGGTCATCACATTCCATCCGCTTCGTTTCACTGTGCATCACCTCCTTTTGTATAGTGTTCCAGCGCCTGCTGGGCATCCCAAAGCTGTGCATAGACAGCTTTCTTTTGCAACAGCACCTCGTGGGTACCTTCCTCGGCAATATTGCCCCTGTCCAGCACATAGATCTTGTCCGCACCCACCACATTGGCAAGGCGGTGGGAAATCAAAATGACGGTTTTTGTCTTGGCAAGCCTGTAAATCTCGTCCATGATGTCGTTCTCGCTCTCCACATCAATATTGGAGGTAGCCTCATCAAAAATGTAGACCGGGCTATCGTGGAGCAGCGCTCTTGCCAGTGCCAAACGCTGACATTGACCGCCGGACAGGTTGGACGCTTTCTCGTTCAGCTTCGTATCCAAGCCATTTTCGCTGCGCAAAAACGCCGCCAGTTTCACCTGCTCCAATGCTTTCCACAGCGTTTCATCCGTTGCTGCCGGATCCGCCATCAGCAAATTATCCCGGACAGTCCCCTTGAACAGATAGCTCTGGTGGCTGATGTATGTGAAGCTTTCCATCAGGCTTTCTTCGGAAATTTCAGAAAGTGGGACACCGCCAACAGTCAATTTCCCTGTATAGCCCTTGTTGCGCCCCATCAAAATGGATGCAATGGTGCTCTTGCCGCAGCCGCTCTCGCCAACGATGGCAGTAAAGCTTCCCTTTGGGAAAATCATATTCACGCCGTGGAGGATCTCCCGTTCCGGCTCATAAGCAAACTGTAAATTTTCAAGCACAATGGTGCAATCTTCAGAAATTTTTCCTGTCTTTTTCTCATCCTCCGGCATATCCAGCAGCTTAAAGATCTTGTCAGAAGCGGCCATGCCGTTCATAGCGATATGGAAGAAGCTGCCCAGCATTCGCATAGGAAGGAAAAAGTCAGCCGCCAGCAGAATGATCATCAGGCACCCAGCCAAGTCCACCTTCCCAGCCCGGAACTGGGTAGTTGCAAGGATCACGCCCAAAGCCGCACCGCCATAGGCAATCAGATCCATGATGGTGATAGAATTGAGCTGCATGGTCAGCACTTTCATGGTGATCTTGCGGAAATGCTCACTCTGCTCGTTCATTTGCTGATGCTTAAATGCATCGGATTGATAGATTTTTGTGGTGGTCAGGCCTTGCAGATTTTCCAGGAATGTATCTCCCAAAGCCGTATACTGCCCCCAGTATTTGGCCAGCAGCTTTTTCGCCCAGCGCTGCACCGCCACGATGGTCACAGGGATCAGTGGCACGCAGATCAGCAGCACCACTGCAGAGGGAAAGTTTATAAAACTCAGCACGACAAACAGGGTCAGCGGTGCCAGCATGGCATAGAAAAACTGGGGCAGATAGGCTCCGAAATAGGTCTCCAACTGATCAACGCCCTCTACCGCCACCTGCACTACCTCAGAGGTCTGCACCTTTTCTTTATAGGCAGTTCCCAACCGCAGCAGCTTTCCATAGATCATTTCCCGTAGCGTTCTTTTCACCGCTTTGGAACTGAGATAGCCCATGCGGCTGGCCAGCGTGGCGCAGGCAAAGCGGATCGCCAGCGCCACCACAGCAATCCCGGCAGTAATTCCGATCTGTGTTCCATCGGCAGATCCTTCGTAGAGTTTTTGCAGCAGCCGGGCAATTGCGGCCATCATCCCGATATTAGCCAGCAGTGAAATCCACTGACAAATCACATTCCCGGCAATGTATTTTTTGCTTTCCTTGACTGTGCCGATCAGTCTCTTGTTGATCATCATATTCAAAGCCATCCATTAAAAAATTCTTATCTATTTGTGGTTAGATATCGCTAACCACCGTGACAAATAAATCGCCTCCTCGCAGGAGGCCGTTAGCTGCACCCAACTCAAAAAGCAAATAGAAAGCGGTCGCAACAACCGGCAGTTCGGTTAGATGCCGCTAACTAACGCAGCATAGTATAGCAGAAAACTTCTTTTCTGTCAATATCACGATTTTCTGCGGCTATTCGGTCCGTCAACCGCCGCTTCTATGCCCATAACAGGAAAAAGTTCCGAAAACTCTGTTTTGCAAAGTTTTCAGAACTTGTAAATATTTCCTTTATTCCCACTCGATCGTGCCCACGGGCTTGGGGGTCAGGTCAAGGCAGACACGGTTAATGCCTTCGACCTCGGAAGTGATGCGATTTGTGATCTTATGCAGCACTTCATAGGGGATCTCTTCGATGGTGGCGGTCATAGCATCGACGGTATTGACCGCACGGATGATGGCAGGCCAGCCTTCATAACGCTTGCCGTCCCGAACGCCCACGCTCTTAAAATCGGGCACAGCCACAAAATACTGCCACACCTTCCCTGCCAGGCCGCAATTGTCAAACTCCTCACGCAGGATGGCATCTGCCTCCCGCAGGGCATTCAGGCGGTCACGGGTGATGGCGCCCAGACATCTGACCCCCAGACCGGGGCCGGGGAACGGCTGACGGTAGACCATGTGATGGGGCAGCCCCAGCGCCTCGCCTACCACACGCACCTCGTCCTTATACAGCAGCTTTACAGGCTCCACCAGTTCCATATCCATGTCTTCCGGCAGGCCACCCACATTGTGGTGAGCCTTCACACCCTTGGACTCCAGAATATCGGGATAGATCGTACCCTGCGCCAGGAAAGAGATACCTTCCAGCTTGGCCGCTTCTTCGTCAAAGATCTTGATGAATTCTTCGCCGATGATCTTGCGCTTACGCTCCGGCTCAGCAACACCTGCCAGCAGATCCAAATATCGGTCAGTAGCGTCCACATAGACGAGATTTGCATCCAACGCTTTCCCAAAAACGGCAATCACATCTTCGCTTTCGCCCTTGCGCATGAGGCCATGATTCACATGCACGCAGACCAACTGCCTGCCGATGGCCTTGATCAGCAGTGCAGCAACCACCGAAGAGTCAACGCCGCCGGAAAGGGCCAGCAGGACCTTCTTATCGCCTACCTGATTACGGATTTCAGCCACCTGCTGGTCAATAAATGCTTGTGCCAGTGCGGGGGTAGTAATGCGTGCCATGGTTTTGGGACGGATATTGCTGGTCATGTTATGCCCTCCAAATAATTTAATTTTCCTTATTATACAACGGCACTGCCCTGCTTTCAACAAGAAACTTGAGAAAAAAGCCACCAGTTTCCCGGTGGCTTTTAGGTCAACCTTTGTTGGTTTTTTTCAAATCAATACGGATGATTCCGATGGTGCTGGAAACAATGCTCATCACTTCGCTGATAATATCTCCCACGGAAACAAAAATGATGCTGTAAATCAGCCACAGCACTGCGTTAAAAATCGACAACACTCGAATTTTAAACACACTTTTCAGGCCAAAGGCGATGCTCATAATACACATGGCGATGGTGGGCAGTGCATTGACAATGGCATTTTTTGCATTAAAATCTTCCCCAAACAGCACAAATGTCAGGCCATAGGCCAGCAGGAACAGACCAATGAACACCCAAGTCCATACTTTGCTCTGTTTTTCGCTCATTTTCTCCCGGGAGAACAGGATATTCCGGGCAGTGGCCACCACATTCTGCAGGAAGGCCGCATAAGCGCCCAGCAGGAAAAAACTTACCGTAAACAGTCCGCTTACCAATAGCTGGAACAGCAGCAAGTTTTTCTTTTCTTTCTGCTGCAACGAGATCACATTGCAGGCCATTGCGCCCAATCCCAGTGCCTGTGCCAAAATGTACATAAACATCCTCCAAGTAATTACATATTCTGTTAGATTTTAACATATTTTTACCCAAATAGCAAGGATAAAAGAAGCCCCTTTTTCCAAAAGGAAAAAGGGGCAAATATAACTAGATTAGACCAGCAGATTATTTCCGCTTTCGGTGTCGAAGAAGTGCATGACCTTGCCTTCGGCAGTCACATAGATCTTGTGTCCGTAAACCATTTCCTTGCGCTGCTCGTCAGCCAAGTTGACAGTGGGCACACGAACGATCAGCTTGTCACCATTTTCAGTCAGCACATGCAGATGCAGCTCAGAACCCATCATTTCACTGACCTGGATGGTGCAGGCAATGCCGGCAGCATCGGAAGCATTGGTCAGGGTCAGGTGCTCAGGACGAATGCCCAGCGTGATATTTCTGGAAGAAACACCCTTTTCACGCAGCATCTCAGCCTTCTTGCCGACGACCTCGATCTTTGCGCCATAGGGTTTGACAAAGTACTTGCCGCCTTCGCACAGCAGATCCGTTTTGAACACATTCATCTTGGGTGCACCGATAAACTCAGCAACAAACAGGTTTTCAGGCATATCGAACACCTCAGTGGGGGTGCCGACCTGCTGGATGTAGCCATCCTTCATGATGACGATCCGGTCGCCCAGGGTCATAGCCTCGGTCTGGTCGTGGGTAACATAGACGAAGGTGGTGTCGATCTTCTGGCGCAGCAGAATGATCTCGGCGCGCATCTGATTACGCAGCTTTGCGTCCAGGTTGGACAGAGGCTCGTCCATCAGGAAAACCTTGGAATCACGAACCATAGCACGGCCGATTGCAACTCTCTGGCGCTGACCGCCGGACAGTGCACGGGGCTTTCTGGTCAGATACTCGGTAATACCCAGCACCTCCGCAGCCTCGGTAACACGCTTATAGACCTCGTCCTGGGGCATCTTCTTCAGCCGCAGGGGGAAAGCCATGTTCTCGAACACGGTCAGGTGGGGGTACAGAGCGTACTGCTGGAAGACCATAGCAATGTTACGGTCTCTGGGCTGCAGGTCGTTGACGACCTCGCCGTCGATCTCGATGGTACCGCCGCTGATATCTTCCAGGCCAGCCAGCATACGCAGGGTGGTGGACTTACCACAGCCGGAAGGGCCGACCAGAACGATAAATTCCTTGTCAGCAATGTCCAGATTGAAGTCAGCCACAGCAGGAGTGTGGCCCTTCTCGTAAACTTTTTGTACGTGAGTAAATTTAACAGTAGCCATAAAATTCTCCTCTTATCCTTTCACTGCGCCGCCGGTGACGCCTTCAACATAGTATTTCTGCAGAAGCAGGAACAAAATGGTAACAGGCACTGCCACCACCACACCTGCAGCACAGAACAGGGTATACTTGTCATTGACGGATGTCGTCTGTGTCCATTGCCACATACCAACAGCCACATTCAAGCCTTCGCTGCGGAACTGAGAAATGTACTTTGCCATCATGAAGTCGCCCCAGGGAGCCATGAAGCCCATCAAAATGGTGTAGATGATGATAGAGCCGGACAGGGGCATGATCACCTTGTAGAATACCTGGAAGCGAGTGGCGCCGTCCACACGGGCAGCCTCGTCCAGGGACTTCGGGATCGTGTCAAAGAAACCCTTGGACACATAATAGCCCATGCCGGAAGAAGCACAGTAAACGATGATCAGGCCAACAGGTGCCATTTCCTTGGTCAACCCCAGATCCACAAATACCTTATAGATCAGGATCAAAGTCAGGAAGCCGGGGAACATGCCCAAAACCAGCATAACATTCATCAGCAGCTTTCTGCCCTTGAAACGCAGACGGGACAGGGTGTAACTCATGGACAGGACGAAGAAGGTCTGGAACAGAGCCGTTGCAATGCCCATGAAAGTGGTGTTGGCAAACCATCTGAGGAAATCAGTTTCCTTGAACAGGCGGACATAGTTGTCAAAGCCCCACTTTTCAGGGAACAGCTTACCATCCATTCCTCTGATGTTGACCTTGAAGGACTCCATCAAAATGCCAAAGAAGGGGAACAACCAAACCACGGTCATGATGATCAGCAGGATGTAAATGAATGTATTGGCGATCCGGCGGCTGGCAGTCATGCCAATGCCACGGCGAGGAGCGTTTCTAAGTTTGTTATTCTTTTCCATTACTTAAAGTCCTCCTCATTCTTGGTAGACGGAATGATGTTGTAGACCACCAGAGACAAGACGGCAACCACAACGAACACCAGAATACCAATGATGGATGCCTGATAATACTTGCTTTCTGCAGCATCAATAGACATCTTATACAACCATGTGATCAAAAGGTCTGTATGACCGACTGTCGCACCGCCGACGATACCAACATCTGTATTGTTGGGGCCACCGCCGGACAGCAGGTAGATAACATTAAAGTTATTCAAGTTGCCCACAAAGCTGGTCAGCAGGTACGGACCGGTGACGAACAGCATGTAAGGCAAAGTGATTCTTCTATACTGCTGGAAGCCGGTAGCACCGTCAATCTTGGAAGACTCGTACAGATCCTGAGGAATGTTCATCAGAATACCGGTAGCCATCAGCATGATATGAGGAATACCGATCCAGACATTGATGATGATGACCAAAGACTTTGCAAGACCGGGAGAATCCCACAGAGACTTATAGTTATTGGCCTCCAGCCAAGCCTTCACGGCAGGAATATTGCCAACGACCTTGCCGATGATACCGGAAGAGTCAAACAGCTTTGCAACATACAGCAAAGAGACGAACTGGGGAATTGCAATGGTCATGACCAGAACGGTTCTCCAGAACTTCTTCAGTCGGATGCCCTTCTTGTTGATCATGATGGCCACAAACATACCCAGGAAGTAGTTGGAGAATGTGGCAAAGAATGCCCAGATCAATGTCCAGCTGAGGATCTCGCCAAAGGCCAGACCCAAGCCACCCTTGCCAAAGTTTGCCAACTCGTTAAAATTCTCCAGGCCGACCCAGCTAAAGAGGTTTGCGTGACCATTATGGTTAAAGTCGTAGTTGGTAAATGCGATCAGCACCATGTAAATAATGGGCAGGACCGTAAAGAACATGATACCGGCAGTGGGCAGAGCCAGCAGTGTCTTGTGGAACTCGTCGTCCACCAGGGACTTGAGATCCTGCTTGCCGCTCTTAACACGCTTGCCCTGGGCAGTAATGTCCATGCAGATGCGGCACTGCTTGACCTGCATACGCCAGGTCCAAATAAATGCAACGATAAACAGGATGGTCAGCAGCGCATACAGCAGAACCTTCACAGAGTCGTCACCTGCGACCCAGACATCCACAGTAGCGCCGGGTCCAAGGATCAGCTCCAGATCAGGATCGACCACCTTGTCGTAGAAGCCCTGCTGGGTACCCACGGTCTTACCGACCTGGAACCAGTTGCTCTTTTCCAGCCAGTAAAGGCCACCGGTGGGCAGGAACATGTACACAAAGAAAATAACTTCAAATAGCAGGAAAAACAGGCCACGCATAACCTGACCATAGAACAGGTTACCCATGCCAAAAATCAGGAAAGACAGCTTTACAGCCCAGTTACCCTTGGCAAAGGTGTAGCCGATATCGCAAATACCATCCTTGATACCTACGCCGATTTTGACAAAGAAACGAACGATCTTCTTGCCCAAATTCAGTAGGCCACTGGGGATCGCACACAGGAACATCAGCAGATTGTACCACAGGCGCTGGAGTTTATTAAGCTTTAAGTATTGCAGATCAGAGAGCTTTCTCATAAGCAAACCGAAATAAACCGCAGTTTATTCGCTACCTCCTCTTTTAATGATTAGAAAAGGCATTGTTAAATGCATACAAGACAACTGTTGTCCTTGCATGTGCTAACAATGCCTTTGCATGAAAGGAATGGGGAGCCAGGGGCTCCCCAAGCCTTTAAAATATGAAATTAGTTAGCGGGGATCAGCTCAATCTTAGCCAGCTTGCCTTCTTCAACGATGGTCAGCTTGACCCGATACTTGCCAGCGGTCTCAACAACACAGTTGCTAGCAGCATTAAACTCGCCGTTTGCGCCATAGTTGACATCCCAGCTGCCACCCTGACGAACCTTGAATTCTTCGCCAGCCTTCAGATCCAGAACTTCGGACAGGTAGCTACCGTCATCCTGCTTCGTCATCTTGTGGTCGGTATCCCAGTTGGTGCCGCAGATGTTGCCGATAACGCCCCAAGCCTTCAGTTCCTCGTCGGACTTGGTCAGAACAGCCTTGATAGCCTCTTCATACTCCTTCAGAGCATCCTTCAGATCCTGCTCGGACTTAGCAGCCTTAGCCTCAGCGCCCAGCAGCTTGGCGATATCCCACCAGGAACCGTTGATGTTGCCCTGAGTGACAGAGTGCTCGTTCTGCTTGGTCAGAGCCATCAGAGAGATGTCGCTCTTAACAGCATTGTCCTTCTGAGCCTCGATGTTGGAGGGGCCCCAACCGAAAGAGCTGAAACGAGCCAGCTGATTTTCCTTGTTGGTCAGGTACTGAGCCAGCAGCTGCAGCATAACGCCCTTCTTGGCATCGGTCTGGGGCTTGACACCCATCA
>CAZJCA010000040.1:0-13879 GCA_964544505.1 uncultured Oscillospiraceae bacterium | reverse complement strand
CGGCCAGCTCCCCCACAGGGGGAGCCAAGGGACGGTACTTTTTTGACACGCTGAGACCTCTGGAATAAATCCAGAGGTCTTCATTTAGGATATATAGTCGCTTTTTCCCGTCTTGCCCAGGAGCTTTTTCCACATTTTCTGAAGAAAAGACGGCTCATTGGCTGGGGATACAACTTCTTCCATTGGTTCATCCAGTACCCAGGGAAGTTCCATCATCCCAATTGAAATGTAAAACACAGGGCCTTGCATTGCATGGTTAATACTGCTTTCCACTTCAAACGATAGTGTCAAGCCATCGATGGAGATCGGCAGCTTTCCTTGGTGTACGATGGATCCGGCGACAGCATATTCCGCTCCGTAAAGCATCGGTTCATAGGGAAACAGTTCATCCGGGGCTTCGATTTCCAATCCAAATTGTTGTAGAAACTGTCTTAAATTGGTGTATTTCTCATCTACTGCTGCATAAAAGTTCCGGCAATAGCCGCAGGTACAATGATCTTCCAATTCCTGCCGGGAATGGTTTTCCGTGGTCTGAAAATCCACTTCAAATTCCCAGTCCTCAATTTTCAGGACCATCATTTACTCCTTCACGGCAGCTAAGATCATACGCACCAGTTCATCCTTGCCTGTTCCCTTTTCTGCGGAGAACGGAATAACCATGCAATCTTCCGGCAGCTCCAGATCTTCCCGGATGGTAGCAAGATTCGGCTCAATCTCGCTCTTTTTCAGCTTATCCAGCTTGTTTGCCACCACCACAAAGGGGCATCCGCTCTGAATAAACCAGGAAGCCATGGTTATGTCATTGTTAGTAGGTGCATGGCGAGAGTCCACGATCAGCACCCCCAAATCGATCCGTCCGGCGGCAAAATAGTCCTCCATCAGCTTGCCCCAGCGGTCTTTTTCCGACTGGGACACTTTTGCATAGCCATAGCCGGGCAGGTCTACAAAATAGGCCTTTTTATCGATGGTGAAATAGTTGACATGGATGGTTTTACCGGGCTTATCGCCTACCCGGGCAAAGTTTTTCCGGTTGAGGATGCGGTTGATCACAGAGGACTTGCCCACATTGGACTTGCCTGCAAAGGCGATCTCCGGCAGCCGATTCTTCGGAAAATCCTTTGGCGCTGCCGCAGAGATCAAAAATTCCACATTATTGAAATTCATTTTTCTACCTCACTGCCGAATGCTGGGCTTCCGAGTTCTGGGCTTTATGTCTCCGGGAATTTCCGGCAAAATCGCCCCCGTGGCTGCATTGGTGCGCACCAATGCGGTCTCCAGCACCGTATCCATGGTCGCAGCTACCACAAAATGCAGGCTGTTGCGCACCGTCTGGTCGATCTCTTCCAAATCACGCAGGTTATCCTGGGGAATGATGACCGTTGATACACCGTGGCGCAGTGCTGCCATGGTCTTCTCCTTCAAGCCACCGATCTGCATCACACGACCACGGAGGGAAATCTCACCGGTCATTGCCACATCCCGACGGACAGGTGTCCCGGTCAGTGCAGAAACAATGGCTGTACAGACTGTTACGCCAGCGGAAGGGCCATCTTTCGGCACTGCCCCCTCCGGGAAATGAACATGGATGTCCTTGGTCTTGTAAAAATCAGGGGCAACCGACAGTTGCGCCGCATTGGCACGGATATAGCTAAGTGCTGCATGGGCAGACTCCTTCATCACATCACCTAAGTTGCCGGTCAGTTCCAGTTTGCCGGAACCGTCCATCACATTGACTTCCACTTCCAGAGTCTCACCGCCTACACTGGTCCAGGCAAGGCCGGTGACCAAACCGATCTCGTCCTTAGAAGGCATCCGATCCGGCAGGAATTTCCGCACGCCCAAGAATTCTTCCAGATTACCGCCGTTGATGCTGATTTTTTTGATTTCCTCATTCAAAAGCTGCATATCAGCCTTACGGCAAATGGTGGCAATGCACCGCTCCAGATTACGAACACCGGATTCTCTGGTGTAGCAACGAATAATCTCCCGAATGGCATCGTCGGAAATGCGCAGCTGCGTTTTCTTGATGCCATGCTTTGCCATCTGCTTGGGGAGCAGGTGATTTTTGGCGATCATCAGCTTTTCTTCATCGGTATAAGAGCCCAACTCAATGACCTCCATACGGTCAAGAAGCGGTCTGGGTACTGTATCCAGCGTGTTGGCGGTGGTAATGAACATGACCTCGCTCAGATCAAAGGGAATTTCCAGATAATGATCCCGATAGGTCTTGTTCTGCTCCGCATCCAGCACTTCCAGCAGGGCTGCACTGGGATCTCCCCGATGGTCAGAACCCAGCTTGTCAATTTCATCCAGCAACAGCAGCGGATTGCAGCTTTTGGCTTCCGTCATGGCTGCCATGATCCGGCCGGGCATTGCACCCACATAGGTCTTACGGTGACCACGAATATCTGCCTCATCATGGACGCCGCCCAAAGAAATGCGAGCCATATTGCGGTTTAAGCTTCTGGCGATGGAATATGCAATGGAGGTTTTGCCCACACCGGGAGGGCCAACCAGACATAGGATCTGCGCTGGCATTTGAGGTGCCATCTGTCGGACGGCAATGGTCTCCAAAATCCGCTCTTTTACCTTTTCCATGCCAAAATGATCCTTCTCCAGCACCTTTTTGACCTGGGACACATCCACTTTTTCCTTGGTTTTCACATTCCAAGGCAGTTCCAGCACCACATCCAGATAGTTACGCAGGACGGAAGCTTCCGCAGAGCCAAAGGGCTGCTTGCGCAGACGATCCACATCTTTTAAAAGCTTCTTTTCACTGTCTTGCGGCAGCTGTAATGCTTTGATTTTGCTACGATATTCGTCGTATTCTTCCTGCTCGTCCCCTTCGCCCAGTTCCTCCCGAATGGTTCGCATCTGCTCACGCAGATAGTATTCTTTCTGGTTCTGGTCGATGTTGGCATGGGTCTTTTCCTGAATTTCCGCTTCCAGCTGCAGCATTTCCACTTCCCGATGGAGCAGTTTGATAGCTTGCTCAATGCGGCGGACAGGATTTAACTGGCACAAGAGTTTCGCTTTGTCCTGATAATCCATTCCGGAGTTCTGTCCAATGGAGTCAGCAATGAAGCCCACATTGTTGCTTGCCAGCATTCTCAGCTGTACCGCCTGTGCAGGCTGTTCGCACAACTCGCAGTAAATGCCATAGCACATATTTGCTTCCCGGCATAGTGCCTGATTACGGGCAGAATCGGCAGTTTCCGGTTCAGGGATCGCTTCTACAAGGCCGAAAAAATAGGGTTCGGTCTGCTCCATTTCACGCACCTGGGCACGGCACAGGCCGTTGACCAGCACCCGCAGAGTCTCCCCCTGGGTCTTAAGCACCTGCTTGACCTTCACCACTGTACCCACAGGGTACAGTTCGGTGGGCTTGGGATTGTCCACCGTCAGGTCTTTCTGGGGAATAAGCATCAGGTGCTGATCCCCTTTCATCGCCACTTCCAGTGCTTTCAGCGACTGGGGACGACCAATATCAAAATGAACCGTCTGATCGGGAAAAACCGTCAGGCCACGCAGGGCCAGTACCGGCATAAGGCCGGAAATCAGTTTCTCGTTCATACTTTCACCTACTTTCGTAATACCAAGAAAAGGGGTAGTTGCCTACCCCCTTCCAAAACGCTTATTTTGTACCCAGCGGCAGGCGAAGGGTCTGCTCATCACGGATGATGATTGGATCCATGCCGTCGATGGTCTGGGCAGTGATAATGACTTTGCGGATAGAAAGATCGGAAGGAATGCGGAACATAATGTCCGTCATCACCTTTTCCATAACGGCACGCAGGCCACGGGCGCCGATTTGGCGATCCAGTGCCTTTTGGGCAACTGCTTCCAGTGCCTCGTCCCGAATTTCCAGCTCCACATTGTCCAGTTCCAGCAGCTTCGTATACTGCTTGACAAGGGCATTTTTCGGCTCCTTCAAAATACGCACCAGATCTTCTTTTTTCAGGCTTTCCATGGTGGTGATCACCGGGAGTCTGCCCACCAATTCGGGAATAATACCGAATTTCAGAAGATCATGTGGCTGCACCTGAGAGAAGATCTTGCCCACATCCCGCTTTTTCTTGCTCTCGATGGGTGCACCGAAACCAAGACCGGATTTTTCCGTGCGGCTTTCGATGATCTTATCAAGACCATCAAAGGCACCGCCACAGATAAACAGGATATTGGAAGTGTCCATCTGGATCAGTTCCTGCTGGGGATGCTTTCTGCCGCCCTGGGGGGGCACACCGGCCACAGTGCCTTCCAAGATCTTCAGCAATGCCTGCTGAACACCTTCACCGGACACATCACGAGTAATGGAGGTATTTTCGCTCTTACGGGCGATCTTGTCCATCTCGTCAATGTAGATAATGCCGTGCTCTGCTGCATCCAGGTCGAAATCTGCGGCCTGGAGCAGACGAACCAGAATGTTCTCCACATCGTCACCCACATAGCCAGCCTCCGTCAAAGTGGTGGCATCGGCGATGGCGAAAGGCACATTCAGGATCTTTGCCAGGGTCTGGGCAAACAAAGTTTTGCCGGAGCCTGTGGGGCCGATGAGCAGAATGTTGCTCTTTTGCAGCTCCACATCAGAGTCCTGAGCCAGATAAATCCGCTTATAATGATTGTACACTGCCACGGAAAGGGCGATCTTTGCTTCGTCCTGACCGATGATATACCCATCCATGTACTGCTTGATTTCCATGGGTGTCGGCAGTTTTTCCGGTGCTTCCACGGTGATGGCATCCTCCTGCAGCAGATCGCAGCAGGTCTGAACACATTCACTGCAAATATACACGCCGGGGCCGGCGATCAGCCGAGCCTGAGATTCCCCCTTGCCGCAGAAACTGCAGCAAATGGGGTTCTCTTGATTTGTAGCCATACGCTATTACCGCCTTTCGGTAAATCAGTGCCGCTCGATCACACGGTCGATCAGGCCAAACTCCAGCGCTTCCTGAGCGGTCATGAAGTTGTCACGCTCGCAGGCGGCCGTGACTTCTTCCACACTCTTGCCGGTGTTTTTAGCCATGATCTTGTTCATACGCTCTTTGATGGTCTGCAGGCGCTTCATGTGAATAGCCATGTCCGTGATCTGACCCTGGGTGCCAGCGGAAGGCTGGTGGATCATGATCTCAGCATTGGGCAGCGCCATACGCTTACCCTTGGTGCCGGCAGACAGCAGGAACGCACCCATGGATGCAGCCATACCCACGCAGATGGTAGCCACATCGCACTTGATGTACTGCATGGTATCATAGATCGCCATACCGGCAGTAACGGAGCCGCCGGGGCTGTTGATATAGAACTGAATGTCCTTGTCCGGATCCTGAGCCTCCAGATACAGCAGCTGTGCCACGATCAGGGATGCCGTCGTATCATTGACCTCCTCGGACAGAAAAATAATGCGGTCATTGAGCAGACGGGAGAAAATGTCGTAGCTGCGTTCGCCACGGCTGGTCTGCTCCACAACATAGGGAATAAAACTCATGGTCATGTCTCCTTTCATAGGGCTTGAAACATTCTAACCACTTGCCGGAATTGTTATTCCGAAAAAATTACTCAGCCTTGGGGGCAACTGCAACAGCGTTGTCAACGATGACCTTCACAGCCTTACGGGTCTCCAGGCTGGCCTTGATCTCTTCCACGGGAACCATGGACTTGATCTTCTCCACATCCATGGAGTAGGTCTTGGCCAGAGCCTCGTACTCAGCAGCGATCTCCTCTTCAGAGATGGTCAGACCTTCCTCTTCCACGATCTTTGCCAGAGTCACATTGACCTTTGCCTGCTTCTCAGCAGCAGGACGGAAAGCGTTGCGGATGGTGTTCATATCGCCGCCCATCATCTTAGCATACTGCTCCACGGAATAGCCGCTCATCTGCAACTGGTAAGCGAAACGCTCCATCTGAGTGTCCAGTTCAGCCTCGATCAGAGCCTTGGGCATATCAACGGTGGTATTCTCGGTAGCCTTGTCAACGCAAGCCTGCTCAAAAGCGGAAGCGGACTGCTTCTCGGCATTGTCCAGTGCCTTGGCACGGATGTCATTCTTCAGCTCTTCCAGCGTGTCGAACTCGGAAACATCCTTGGCAAACTCGTCGTCCATAGCGGGCACAGTGGTGGTAGAAACCTTGTTGCACTTAACATGGAACACAACAGCCTTGCCAGCCAGCTCAGCGTGATAATCCTCGGGGAAAGTGATGTCGATGTCCTTCTCCTCGCCGGCGGACATACCGACAACCTGCTCCTCAAAACCGGGAACAAAGGAACCGGAACCCAGCTTCAGGTCGAAGTTCTCGCCCTTGCCGCCATCGAAGGGAACGCCATTGTCGAAGCCCTCGAAGTCGATGTTGGCGGTGTCGCCCATCTCGGCAGCACGCTCCACAGTCTCGGTAGAAGCCACATTCTGAGCCATGGTAGCCAGCTCAGCTTCCACCTGCTCGTCGGTAACATTGACCTCAGCCTTGGGCGCTTCCACGCCCTTGTACTGGCCCAGAGTGACCTCAGGATAGACCTCGGTGGTCAGGGTCAGGGTAACGATGCCCTCTTCGGAGATGTTCATGTCAGTCAGGTTGGGACGGCCGATGGCCTTCACGCCCTGGTTGATCACAGCCTCTTCGTAAACAGTGGGGAAAATCTCATCCAGACCATCTTCATAGAAGACATGCTCACCGTACATGGACTCGATCATCTTCCGGGGAGCCTTGCCCTTACGGAAGCCGGGCAGCTGGATGTTCTTGCGCTGCTTCAGGTATGCGGCATTGACGCCCTTCTCCATCAGATCCTTGTCGATCTCGACAATGATGGTCGTCTCATTGCCTTTTCTTTCAATGTTCTTAACAGTCATGTTGCTATCCTCCAAATTGTAGGTCGCATAGTGCAACCATTCTATTTATACTTAAGCTGTACTATTCTAGCAAACAATCTTCAAATTGTCCACCCTTTTTTCAAACTTTTTAGGATTTTTTCATTTTTGAGTTGGTTATTTTCTTTTTGCATTTCATAATAAATGATAAAAATCTTTTTCATGATTGACATTTTCCCTCTACTGGAGTAGAATAAAGAAAATCCTCTACCGCAGTAGAGAAAGGAGCATCTATATGGAAATACCGAAAATCCATGAAAGCGAATACCGCTTTTGTCTCATTATGTGGGAAAAAGAACCCATTCGAAGCCCAGAACTGGTGCGCCTGTGCAAACAGCGGTTGGGCTGGAAAGAAACCACAGCTTACACGGTCATGAAACGGCTGGAAGAGCGGGGCGTTTTGCAGGTAGAAAATAAGATCGTCACTTCCCTGTTCTCCAAAGATCAGATTCAGGCAGCAGAACTGGACGAATTCGTGTCCAAGACTTTTGAAGGCTCCTTGCCTGCCTTCATCGCAGCTTTTGGAAAACGGCAGGCACTATCTGAAAAGGAAATCGAACAGATCCAGCGCATTATCCAGGGATAAGGAGGTGCCTGTATGCAAGAACTGTTCTTACAACTGGTTCAATTGAGCCTACTGGGTTCTTTGTTTGCCCTGGCAGTTATGGCTGTGCGACTGCTTTTCCCGAAAGCACCCAAATGGATCTTGTGTCTGCTTTGGGGGCTGGTAGCTGTGCGGTTGCTTTGTCCCATTTCCATTGAAAGCAGCCTTTCTCTGGTGCCGGAAAAAATTTCCAGCGGACAGCTTTTATCCAATGTAGGAAACCTGTATATAGAAGATACAGACATTATTTACGAAAACAGCAACCAATATCAGGAAGCCATCAACGCAGGATTAACTCCCGTTGATTCTGCCCAGGGATCTTATGTCATCACTGCAAAGGGCAGCTACTCTCCCCCAGCCACACTGGGCGACACCCTGCTGCCCGTCCTGAGCTTTGTGTGGCTGGCAGGTTTCGTCGCCATGCTGCTTTATACTCTCATCAGCTTTTATCTGCTTCGGCGGCAAATGGCAGAGGCCACCCGATATCGGGACAACATCTGGCAGTGTCAGGCAGTAGGCTCCCCCTTTGTATTGGGCATGCTCCGTCCCAAAATCTATCTTCCCTATGATATTTCTGCTGAAGACATGGAAAATGTGCTGGCACACGAACAGGCACATATTCAGCGCAAGGATCATTGGTGGAAGCCTATTGGTTTTCTTCTTTTAAGTATTCATTGGTTCAACCCAATACTGTGGTTTGCCTATATTCTGCTGTGTCGAGATATCGAAAGTGCCTGCGATGAAAAAGTCATCCGCTCCATGAGCAAACAGCAAAAGCAAGCCTATTCTACCGCATTGCTCCATTGCAGTGTCCACCGCCGCCGGATCGCCGCCTGTCCCCTGGCCTTTGGAGAAACAGGCGTGAAGGAAAGGATCGTTGGTATTATGAATTATAAAAAGCCCGCTTTTTGGTTGGTGATTGCAGTAATCGTCGTGTCTATTATTGCAGGTGTCTGCTTATTGACCACACCCGAAGTCCAGCGTGAGCCGGGCGAAAATGATGAAAAACTGCTAAAAATGGCTCATCAGGTGGCCCAGTGGGATCACGCCTGGATCGGACAGCCCCTGTCCATATTAAAGGACAACGAAACTTATCAGGCAATTCTCGGCTACGGCAGCGAAGCGGTGGATATCTATGTTGATCACCTGAAAAAGAACGATGATCCCCAATATAGCGCCCTTTACCAGGAAGGAGAAGCCCAGATCGTCATGGCCCTGGCCTGCGCCCAGATCACCGGCATCGGGGCTGACAGCTACGGAACGAGGTGGACTTCCGGTCAGCAATGGCTGAAGCTATACAAGTCTGCCAAGCAGGAAGATTATCGTCCCGGCATCACCATTCGGGATCTTCGTTCCAGTTGGCAAAACGCCGCATTGTACTGCGTTGGGCAAACGCCCTCTTTCAAAGCGGTCTGCAATGTAACATATTCTGCGGATAATACCCTCGAAATTGACGGCAGTGGAAACGACACGCTACTGCTGTCGCCATCTGCCGATCTCAAACTGGTGGATTATACCATCTACCTTCCCGACGGAAAAGTATTTGATGACGGAAAGCGTCTCCCCTACGACTCAAACAGCCTCTGTGTTCAGCAGAACGAAGACGGCGTTATCCTCCACACTCCCTCACAGTCCGGTGAGTATATCTACGAGATAACGCTCTACTATCCTGAATATAATATCACAGCCACCTATGGTCTAAAAGTGATCATGACTGGAAAAACCAGCGGCTACGAGCTTGCCCTCCAAAAGGTCGTCAATTATTTTTCCGGACAAGGGACAGATCTTCGCATCGACTATGAAACCACCGTCTGCTTTGCAACGGGAACTGCCCATAGCTACTATTATGTTTTCTCTATCAAAAATCCGGCAGACGGTGACCGCCAGGTTGCCGTGGATGTAGAAGGCAAAACCATGTATTCCATGGAAGGCGATACCATTTTCTTTGAGAAAATCTTGGAATAAGCAACTCCCCGGATGCCACGGCATCCGGGGAGTTGTTAATCCATCACTTTATAGGGTTTAAATTGCAGCTTATCGGCGGCAACCAGACGGAACTCTACCCCATCCCACAGTCCCTCCTGGGCGAGAGAATGGCTGGCACCATGAAGGTGTCCATAGAAGCATTGACGCACTTCATATTTTTTCAGAAGTTCCAGAATTTCCGTGCACTCATAGCCCTTGTATCGGGGTGGATAGTGGAGGAAAACCATTTTCGGCATCTGCCCTGCCGCCTTCAGGGAAGTTTCCAGGCGGATCAGTTCCCGCTTAAACACTTTTTCGTCATGCTCGCCGCAGCGATCTTCTTCAAAGAACCAGCCCCGTGTGCCGCAAATAGAAAAGCCCTGATATTCAAAGCAGTTATTATTGAGGATATGGAAGTTTTCAAATCCATTTTCTGCGCAGAAACGGTTGAATTTTGCCACCGTATTCCACCAATAGTCATGGTTTCCTTTTAGGATGATCTTCTTGCCGGGAATATGCTCATGCATCCAGGCAAAGTCTGCTTTCGCTTCCTCCAGCCCCAAGGCCCAACTCAGATCTCCCAGCAAAACCGTGGTATCTTTTTCGGTGATCACGGACAATCCCTGCCTGAGCTTGTCCATATATCCCACCCATGCACCGCCAAAAATATCCATGGGCTTGGGTGCCCCAAGGCAAAGGTGCAGATCTCCAATTGCATAGAGCGCCATGGCCCACTCTCCTTATCTTGTGACCCTTTTTTTCAGGTCCGGTTCTTTTATCTTCAATAATCTGCTGACCAACGGCCCATCCTTGACAGGGCTGCGATCGGCAATCAGCAATGTAGGCCGCTCTTCCCCGGTGGTGGCCCGAAAATCCTGCACACTGCCGTAGGCGAGAGCTGCATAGGGGCCAAGTACATAGCTTCTGGTACGGTATACGCCGGGAATAATCGTCGCCACCCGACTATCGCTGATCACTGCGGCAAACAGTCCCCGATTGAGCAGTTCCAGTTGCTCTTGGGACAGGGTATATGTTCTTCCCTGGCTGCAACATTGCAGATAACGCTTATTTTCCTCCACGCCAAAAGCGCCGTGGATCAATCGCTCCAGATTTCTCGGCACGATCATATTGGCCTCCGGTGTCCAGGTAGGAACAGCTCTGTCTCCGGTGGAAAACTCTCCTCGGTTCAACAGATCCCAAAAGCCGCCGTTGGCATTGCAACCGCAGATAATATTCCCCATGGGAAGTCCCATTTCCCGGGCATACCACGCAGCGATCGGCATCGTAAAATCTTCCGTTGCCGTCGCTACATCCAACTTTTGACCACTTTTAAGCGCAGAAGATGCCCGAAGCATTCCATAGGCGGCAAACAGCAATGCGATCCGAACCGCAATTTCCATCCAGTTCGTGGGCAATTCTCCATTGCCGCCAATGCGATCAGACAACGCCTGTACCAAGGAAGTGACATCTTTACGATTTCCCTGCCACAGTTCCCCTGCGGTGATCTGGCGGCCTACCGTTGCCATGCGGATAGGCTTTCGTCCGATGGCCAGCTCTATATCCCAGGCAGTCAGCGCACAGGGAAACAGTTCATTGAGCACATTGGCAATGGTCTGTGTCGCCGAGGAATCGGTCAGTGCCTCGATCTGGACTTTATTCACTTGAGGCATCCGAAATGGCAGGAAAAGGCCTCCATCCACATAGCAGTCCGTGTGGACAGTTTTATAGGCCGTTACCACATCGTGTTTGCCACGGGTGGTCCTATATAGCACGCTTCATCACTCCTACTGCGTTGTTCCAGAAAATGTCTTCCACCATTGGCTTCGTTAAGCCACGCTCCAAAAGCTTTTCCGCCATCGCCGGGTAACTCTGCACCGCCTGGAAGCCTTCCGGCAGTTCCTCGCAGCCGTCCAGGTCGCCGCCCAGAGCAATATGCTTGCCCTCCGGGTCAAGCTCCAGCCAGTGGAAAATATGGTCACACACCGTATCCAAGGTAGGCTTCTCCCCCACGAAAGGAGCGCACTGGTTAAATCCAGCCACGCCGTCCGTCTGACAAATGGCACGGAACATATCATCAGTCAGATTCCGGCTGACATCGCACACAGATCGGCTATTGGAATGAGTGGCAACCACAGGGGCATTGGTCATTTCCATAATATCCCAAAATCCCTGATCGCTGATATGGCTTACATCCACCAAAATGCCCAGTCTTTGGGCTTCCTTCACATATTCCCGACCCAGATCAGTTAAGCCCTCGCCGGTTTTATGAGAACCGGTCAGCACATTGCTTTCATTCCAGCCCAAAGAAGAAATACGAAATCCCACCTTGTGAAGCAGTTCCAGCATTGCCGGGTCAAAACCAAAACCGGCCGGCCCTTCAATGGTCAAAATAGCGGACATTTTTCCATTTTTTCGGTTCTCCTCCACATCATCAGCCGTAAATGCCTGACTGATCAGGTCGCCGTTGGACTGGATCTGGTACATGATGTTTTCCAGTTCCCGTTCAAAAACCGTCTCCGGCGAAACATTATGCCACTGCCGCATAAAAGGAGTGGTGAAACAGGCAAAACACTGAGCGTAGCAGCCAAGGGTTGCGGCTCGTTCCAAATCGATATGCAGCTGATTTTTACGCAGGTCGCCTCTGTCCATCAAGTCCTTACCCAGCAGGGACAAGGCGGTATCACAATGCAGATCAAAAACAGGGAAATTCATTCAAACGCTCCCTCCAAATGGATAATTTCGGGATTTGCGGTACTACGCCCTTCCGGCGCATAAATTTCGATCACATCAAAGCGGGGTTGCAGTGTGGTCGGGCGCGTCTCCAAATAGATGGATGCGCTCACCCGAATACGATCCTGCTTATGGCGGTCAACAAATTCTCTGGCCTGGGCAAAGTTGGCATTTTTACGAAGCTTCACTTCCACAAAAACCAGATATTTTTTATCTTTCACGATCAGATCGATCTCGCCAAATCTGGTTCGATAATTCGCAGCCACCAAAGTATAATGCTTTTTTCTCAGATATTCCGCTGCCAGCGCCTCTCCCCAGGCACCATTAAGGTTGGCTGCCATAGAACTTCCTCAGAAAACTCATCCGGTGAATGGGACTTGCGCCCAATTTCCGCAGGGCTTCATAGTGGGCTTTTGTACCGTAGCCCTTATGTACTTCAAAGCCGTAGCCGGGATACTGCTGCGCCATTTCCAGCATCACATCATCACGGCTAACCTTTGCCAATACAGAGGCCGCCGCAATGCTGGCACTCAACGAGTCACCCTTAACAACGGTCTTCACCGGGATGCCGAAATCCTTTTCCCGATTGCCGTCGATCAGTGCCAGTTCCGGTTTGACCTGTAACTGTGCCATTGCCCGTTCCATTGCCAGGAAAGTGGCCTGCAAAATGTTGATCTCGTCAATTTCCTCGTGACTTGCAAAGCCGATGCCATAGGCAATTGCCTGCTCCTTAATGATTGGAAACAGCTCCCGGCGGCGCTTGTCACTGAGTTTTTTACTGTCGGTCAGGCCGGGAATCTCCAAATTGGGAGGCAAGATCACCGCCGCAGCGCACACAGGTCCGGCCAGAGGGCCACGACCTGCCTCGTCCACGCCGCAGATCACGGAAATACCATTTTCAAAGTAACCGTTTTCGATTTCCCACATATTCACTTCGCTCATTTGATGTCCTCCGGCACTTCCAAAGTAAATCGGCCCAGTTTTCCGCTACGGAACTCGTCCAGCAGCACTTTTGCCATCCGTTCTGTATCAATTTCGCCACCACGGAGCATATAGCCACGCTTTTTTCCGGCCTCCTGCAGCAGTTCCCAGCCGGGCATTTCCGCAGGACAGTCAATACCGTAACGCTCCTTGACCTTTTCCGGATACCGCTGCCACAGCAGTTCCATCAGCCGACAAGCCAGCTCTTCCAAGTCCATAATGCCATCTTTCACAGCGCCGGTATAAGCCAGTTTCATGCCCACATTGGGATCTTCAAATTTGGGCCACAGAATACCGGGTGTATCCAGAAGCAGCAGGCCGTTGTCTACCGTTACCCACTGCTTGCCACGGGTCACACCGGGTCGGTTTTCTGCTTTGGCTCCCTTTCGACCGGAAATCTGGTTAATGAGGGTGGATTTTCCCACATTGGGAATGCCCACCACCATGATCCTCAAAGCCTTTGACATGCCTTTTGCTGCGTCACGCTGGATTTTTTCATGGAGCAGCTGGCGCACTGCCGGTGTAAATGCAGCAATGCCCTTTCGGCTTTTGCAGTCGGTAGCCACAGCTGCCATACCCTTATTTTTAAAATACTGCACCCAGCGGTTGGTCGCATCCGGATCAGCCAGATCCAGCCGATTTAAAATCACGATCCTGGGCTTATTGCCGCAAATACTATCGATATCCGGATTGCGGCTGGAAATAACGATTCTGGCATCCACGATCTCGCACACTGCATCCACCA
>CAZJCA010000039.1:0-13906 GCA_964544505.1 uncultured Oscillospiraceae bacterium | reverse complement strand
GCACACGCGGATCCGCTCCGTCACCCTCACCGGCCTGTATCTGGACGGCCTGATGGGACATGTTGTATGAAACCCTTGTAGGAGGCGGCGCCTTCGACGCCCCGATGCCTCTCCCTCTGGGAGAGGTGGCACGGCGTGAGCCGTGACGGAGAGGGCCTATCCCCCTTTTGCGCCCTCTCAGTCAAAAATCGCAGATTTTTGACAGCTCTCCCAAAGGGAGAGCCCAGGGTATCAAAGAAGTGCCCACCCCTCCTGTCATTCCTCTGATTTTCCATATTTTCCATGAGGTGTTTTTATGAAAACCTTACTCCATATCTGCTGTGCCCCCTGCGCCAATCAGCCCATTGAAATCCTGCGCACAGATAAGATCGAAGTGACCGGATTCTGGTTCAACCCCAACATCCACCCCTTTACGGAATATCGCAGCCGTCGGGACTGCCTGCGGCAATACGCCATCGAAATTGCGCTTCCGGTCATCGAAAAGAACGACTATGCCCTGCGCCCCTTTGTCCGGGCAGTGGCAGAGGACATTGACCACCGCTGCCACAAATGCTACGAAATCCGCCTGTTTGAAGCGGCAAAAACCGCTGCAGAGGGCGGCTTCGACAGTTTTACATCTTCTCTTTTCATCAGCCCCTATCAAAACCATGAGCTGATGCGAGAGACTGCCCAGCGCGCTGCCGCCGAATACGGCGTGGAATTTCTCTATCGGGATTTCCGCCCCTATTTCCGTGATGGGCAGGATTTTGCCCGGGAGCACGGCTTCTATATGCAAAAATACTGCGGCTGTGTCTTTTCCGAAGAAGAACGCTACATTAAGGCCAAGAAGATCATCCGCTGAGCCGCAGTGCCATACGCCTTCCCCTTTGGGGAATCAAAGGCACCGTCTTTTGTAATTTATAATTCGTTCCATTTTTGGAGGTAACTATGTCTAATTTTGAATTTTCCGTGCCCACCCTGTTTGGCTTGGAGGGCATTGCCGGCGATGAACTGCGGCGGCTGAATATCGAAAATGTCCGGGTAGAAAACGGTCGGGTACTGTTTTCCGGCGATGAAAGCGCCCTGGCCCGTGCCAATATGTTCCTGCGCACCGGCGAGCGGGTGCTGCTGATTTTGGCAGAATTTGAAGCCAAAAGTTTTGAGCAGCTGTTTCAGGGTGTCTACAAGACCAATTTGGAGGACTTCATCCCTGCCGACGGCGCATTCCCCGTCAAGGGTCACTGCTTAAACAGCCAGCTGATGAGCGTGCCGGACTGTCAGGCCATCATCAAAAAAGCCGCTTCCCGTCGTCTGGGGGAAAAGTACGGTGTCCAATGGCTGCCGGAAAACGGTGTCAAATACCAGCTGCAATTTTCCATCATGCAGGACAAGGTAACGCTGTATCTGGACACCTCCGGCGTGGGACTGCACAAGCGTGGCTACCGTGCCATTGGCAACGATGCCCCCCTGCGTGAAACGCTGGCTGCCGCCATGGTGATGCTGACCAAATACCGTGGTCGGGACTTTATTTGGGATCCCTTCTGCGGCAGCGGCACCATCCCCATCGAAGCTGCCCTGATCGCCAAAAACCGTGCTCCCGGCCTGAACCGCCGTTTTGCCGCCGAGAAATTCGCCTGGATGGACGAGCAGATCTGGCGTGACGCCCGTGGCGAGGCCATCGACAAGGAGTTCCGGGGGGATTACCGGATCTTAGGTTCTGACAACGATCCCAAGTGTATCTCCACCGCCATGAGCAACGCCCGCAAGGCAGGTGTTGACAAGCTCATTGCGTTCAAGGACGGCGATGCCACCAAGATGAGCCTGCCCAGCGACAGCGGCGTGATCATCTGCAATCCTCCCTACGGTCAGCGGATGATGGAGCAGAAGAGTGCCCAGAAGCTGTATGCCGACCTGGGCCGCCACCTGAAGTATGCCGACGGCTGGAAAAAGTTCATCATCACTTCCGAGCCGGAATTTGAGCACTATTTCGGTCGCCGTGCAGACAAAAAGCGTAAGCTCTACAACGGCATGATCAAATGCGACTATTATATGTATACGGACAACAGCCGAAAGAAATAAAGAAAACCCATTTATAGTGGAAAGCCATCAGCCTTCCCCTCTGGGGAGGGCTTGGGGGCAGAGGCATGACCGCCACTCTGCACAGGCTTTCAAAAACAGATAGAAAGAAAAATTTATGAAACATATCTTCATCATCAATCCGGCGGCAGGCAGCAGAGACCGCACTGCCGAGTACACAGAAAAAATCCATACTTGCTGCGACGGTCTGGACTATGAGATCCACATTTCTGACCATCCCGGCGCTTGCCGGGAGCTGGCACGGACCGCCGCTGAAAAGGGCGAACCGTGCCGCATTTACGCCTGCGGCGGCGACGGCACCCTCAACGAAGTGGCATCCGGTGCGGCAGGCTTTCCCAACGCCGCCATCACCGTGTTTTCCGGCGGCAGCGGCAACGATTTCGTAAAGCTTTTTAACGAGCCCAAGGCCTTTTTTGACTTGGAGCGGCTTTTAAATGCCGAGCAGACCACCTTCGACATGATCGCCTGCAACGACGACCTTTCCCTGAACATCTGCTCCGTGGGTCTGGATGCCCGGATCGGCACGGATGTTTCCCACTATAAGCGGCTTCCCCTGCTGTCCGGCTTCCGGGCATACGCCGCATCCACTGTGATCAATGTGATCAAGGGCATCAGCGAACACTATGTGGTGGAGCTGGACGGCAAGACCATTGACGGACAGAAAACCCTGATCTGCGTCTGTAACGGCAGGTTCTACGGCGGCGGATTTAATCCTGTGCCGGAGGCCGATCCTTCCGACGGTCTGCTGGATGTTTTGATCGTGGAAAAAGTTTCCCGGCTGAAAGTGGCTTCCGTGGTGGGCACTTACAAAAGCGGCGGCTACAAGCAGCTGCCCCAGTACATCCGCCATTTCCGCACCAAGTCCATTACCATCCACTGCGACAAGGAAACCCCCATCAATCTGGACGGCGAACTGCGCATGGCAAAGGATGTGACCATGTCTGTCGCCCCGAAAAAGGTTCGCTTTTTCTATCCCAAGGGGCTGGTCTGGCAGAAAAACGAACCGGTTCTTTCAAAATAATGCCGCTTCTCTTTCCCTGAGGGGAACTTGAAATACGCCACCCTACATTTGTAATTTATAATTATCTGTATGTTGACTTACGAATTAAAAAAATCCCCCGGCGTGCCTTTATACGAGGCACTGTACCGCTGCATCCGCAGCGATATCCTGAGTGGAAAACTCCCTGCCGGGGCAAAACTGCCCTCCAAACGGGCACTGGCTGCCCATCTGGAAGTCAGCAAGATCACCGTGGAAACTGCCTATAACCAGCTCTGCGCCGAGGGCTACATCAGCCCCAGAGAAAAGGTGGGCTATTTCGTAGAAGCTGTGGAGACCTTTACCCCCAGCCCCCTGTCCCCCGGGATCGCTCCGCCTCAGGAGGATGGGTCTTTGCTGGATCTTACTGCCAATGCACCGGCATCTTTTCCCTTTTCTGTGTGGAGCAAATTGCAGCGGCAGGTTTTGCTGGACTTTGGTCACGATCTGCTGCAACCTCTGCCCTCCACCGGATGCCTTGCCCTGCGACAGGCCATTGCCGACCATCTTTTCGGATTTCGTGGGATGCAGGTGGATGTAGACAACATCATCATCGGTGCCGGCACGGACTTTCTTTATAATCTTGTGCCCCAGCTTTTAGGTCAGGACAAAATCTTTGCTTTGGAAGAGCCGGGATACAAAAAGATCCAGCAGATCTATCGTGCTGCCGGTGTCACCACCATTCCTGCCCCCATGGACAGTCAGGGTGTACTGCCGGAAGGGCTGGCTCAGGCGCAGGTACTGCATTTCTCCCCTTCCCACCATTTCCCCACCGGCATCGTCACCCCCATGGGACGGCGGCAACAGCTTTTAAAATGGGCAGCAAAAGGAAACTGGATCGTGGAAGATGACTACGACTGCGAATTTCGCTTTGACACCCACCCCATGTCTGCCCTGTATGGGCAGAGTGACCGGGTGATCTACATGAACAGCTTCTCCAAATCCATGGCTCCCTCTATCCGTATGGGCTATATGGTACTGCCGCCGCAGCTGATGGCTGTCTTTCGGCAGAAGCTGGGATTTTATACCAGCACCGTCTCCGGCTTTGAGCAGCATACGCTGGCACGGTTTCTCTCCGGGGGCTATTTTGAAAAGCACATCAACCGGATGCGCAAATTTTACCGGTTACGGCGCAATCAGCTGCTGGAAATGATCGCCAACTGCCCCAAAAAGGATATGCTGACCATGGAGGAAGCGGATGCAGGTCTGCACTTTCTTGTAAAAGTGGATACGACCCTCTCCGACGAGGCACTGGAACACTACTGCGCACAAAAAGGACTGCGTGTCCGCACCCTGAGTCACTACTACCGTGGCAGTGTTCCGGAAGACCGCCGACACTGCCTTGTGATCAATTATTCCGGCCTACGGGAGGAAGATATGGGGGCTTTTGCGAAAATATTGGGAAATATTTGAGAAAAAAGTATCATTTTTTTGGTAAAACCCCTTGCAAAATGAAACAGAGGGTGCTATAATACAGGTAATCTAGCGTATACTATACGAAAGAGAGGGGAGTTTCCCCTCTCTTTTTTCTAAGACTTTTTACGAAAGAGGTGGACTGTTTTGAAAATTACCGAACAGGTACAGAAGTTGGTGCAGCCCATTGTGGAAGCCCAGGGATGCTCTTTGTGGGATGTGGAATATGTCCGGGAGGGTGACCAGCGCTTCCTGCGGCTGTACATCGACAAAGATGGCGGCGTGGACATCACCGACTGCGAGGCCATTTCCCGGGCCGCCGACCCCATTTTGGACGAGGCTGACCCCATCCCGGAAAGCTATACCTTCGAGGTTTGCTCTGCCGGTATCGAGCGGGCGCTGAAGCGGCCCTCCGATTTTGAGCGTTTCATGGACAGCAACATTTTGGTCAAGCTGTACCGTCCCAGAAACGGTGTGAAAGAAATTCCCGGCATCCTGCGTGGCTACGCCGACGGCGCAGTGACCGTAGAGGCCGGCAACGAAACCATTGTATTTCAAAAATCCGAAGTCGCATTGGTGCGGCTTCGCGTAGAGTTCTAAGGAGGAAGCGAACATGGCTAGAAAGAACGCCAAGAAGCCTGAGGCACATAAAATCGATTGCGCAGAAGTTTTTGCCGCCCTGCGGGACCTGGAAAAGACCAAGGGTATCCCCGTAGATTACATGGTTGAGCGGATGAAGCAGGGCATGGCCAATGCCTACCGCAAGGACCGGGAAGATCGCCGGGATGTCCCTGCCGACAATGTGGTGGTAGACTTCCAGGAAAGCGGCCTGAGCGTGTCCGTTGTCAAGACCGTTGTGGCAGAGGTGGAGGATACCGCTCTGGAGATCCACATCGATGCCGCCCGTAACATCCAGAGCGATGCTCGCCTGGGTGATAACATCTCCATCCCCGTGGAAGTTGAAAAATTCAGCCGTATCGCTGCCCAGACCTTTAAGCAGGTGCTGATCCAGGGCATCCGGGAAGCTGAGCGTGGCATGGTCTACGAAAGCTATGCCGACAAGGCACAGGAGCTGCTGACCGCCACCATCCTGCGCAAAGATCCCAACGGGAATATTTTTGTCCGCATCGGCTCCGGCAACAATGCCTCCGATGCTGTGCTGCGCACCTCTGAGCAGATCCCCGGTGAAGAGTACACCGAGGGCAGCATGGTCAGAGTGTATGTGCTGGAAGTCCGTCAGGCCACCCGTGGCCCGCTGGTCTGCGTGTCCCGTACCCACCCCAACCTGGTTCGCCGTCTGTTCGAGCTGGAGACCCCGGAGATCGCTGAGGGTCAGGTGGAGATCCGCAACATCGCCCGTGAAGCCGGTTCCCGTACCAAGATGGCCGTCCACGCCGCCATGGAGGGCATTGATCCCGTCGGCGCCTGCGTTGGCCCCAGAGGCGGCCGTGTGGGTGCCGTTGTGGAAGAGCTCCACGGCGAGAAGATCGACATTGTGGTTTGGTCTGAAGACCCCTGCCAGTATGTCAAGGCTGCCCTGAGTCCTGCTGATGTGATCAGCGTTGAAGCCATCCCCGGTCAGAAGGCCTGTCGTGTCATCGTGCCCGACGATCAGCTGTCCCTGGCCATCGGCAAGGAAGGCCAGAACGCAAGACTGGCTGCCCGTCTGACCGGTTATAAGATCGACATTAAGCCCGCTTCCCAGGCAGAGGAAGAATAATTTGTAATTTTGAATTATTTTCGGAGGTAGTCTAATGCAGAAGAAGATTCCCCAGCGGCAGTGCATGGGCTGCCGGGAACGGATGGACAAGCGCAGTCTGATCCGGGTCGTCCGTGGAACAGACGGCTCTGTGAGCCTGGACTTTTCCGGCAAAGCCGCCGGACGGGGTGCTTACATCTGTCCCAAAGCAGAGTGCCTGAAAAAGGCACAGAAGTCCAAGGCTTTGGATCGCAGCCTGGAAGTGACCATCCCTCAGGATGTCTACGACCGACTGGAAAAAGAAATCGAGGTGCAGCATGGATAAAGCCCTGAATTATCTGGCGCTGGCTCGAAAAGCCGGCTTCGCCGAACTGGGCGAAGAACCGGTGGGCGGTGCTGCCCGGGCAGGCAAAGCCTATGTGATTTTGGTTGCCAAGGATGCCTCCGACCACACCTGGCGCAGAAGCCTCAGCTTTGCCGCCGGCACGGAGCAGCAGTGCATCCGCTTGCCCTACACCAAGGATGAAATGGGTCTTGCCATTGGTCGGACTGCTTTGGCTGTGGCTGCCATCACCGATGTGGCACTGGCGCTGGCGCTGGTAAATTCCCTGCCCCAGCCTCCGGCTGCCGCCGTGGAAGTGCTCAGCACCAAAGCCCAGAAGGCAAAGCGCCGGAAGGCCGAAGCCAAAGCCCACAAAGTCAATGTCCGCAAGGGCAAAAAATAATTGGCAATGGAAAATGATCGTTTCGTTGGATCAATTGTCAATTTTTAATTCTCTCAATTCCTAGCATTTTGGAGGTGCGTTTATAGATGAGTATTCAACCGAAGTATCGTGTCAAAGATGTAGCCGCCGATTTTGGCGTCGCCCCCAAGGACATTTCCGAGATCGTCGGAAAATACTATGAAAAACCCAAGTCTTACACTCAGGTGCTGACCACGGAGGAACTGAACGCCGTGTTTGAGCACATTACCCGTAACAATCAGATCAAGGACATTGCCCAGGTCTTTGATGTCAAACCCAAGGAGCAGCCTGCTCCCAAGGCAGAGCCTGTGAAGGAAGAGCCTAAGAAGGCTGCCGCCCCCCAGCCTGCCAACAAGCCTGCTGCCCAGCAGCCCAAGGCCGAAGCCCCCAAGCAGGAGCCCAAGCCCCAGAAAGCTGCCGAGCCTGAGCGCAAGAGAGAGCGCCGGGTGGTGGACACTTCCGCCGTTCAGGTCAACAGCAACCGCTTTGCCGATGTGGATAATCTGGTCTCCGAGAAGGTGCAGAACTATCAGGGCGGCAAGCAGCGCATTGGCGGCAAGAAGGGTCAGCAGCAGAAGCAGCAGAAGCAGAACTTCAAGGGCAACAAGAGCCGCAACGAAGAGCAGGAGAAAATGCGTCGCCTGCAAATGGAAGTGGCCCGCAAAGCCCCCACTGTGGTCAAGATCCCCGACGAGATCACCGTCGGCGAACTGGCTTCCCGGATGAAGAAGACTGCCGCCGAAGTCATCAAGTGCCTGATGAAAAACGGTGTGATCGCCGCCATCAACCAGTCCATCGACTTTGATACCGCCGAATTTGTAGCCACCGAAATGGGCTGCAAGGTGGAGCGTGAGATCACCGTCACCATTGAGGAGCGTCTGATCGAAGAGCACGAGGACACCGCCGAAGAGCTGGTCACCCGTGCCCCCGTCGTGGTGGTCATGGGTCATGTTGACCATGGTAAGACCTCCACTCTGGACGCCATCCGCAAAACCAATGTGACCACCGGCGAGGCCGGCGGCATCACCCAGCACATCGGTGCTTACACCGTTGACATCAACGGTCAGATGATCACCTTCCTGGATACCCCCGGTCACGCTGCCTTTACCTCCATGCGTGCCCGTGGTGCAAAGAGCACCGATATCGCCATTCTGGTGGTGGCTGCCGACGACGGCATCATGCCCCAGACGGTGGAATCCATCAACCACGCCAAGGCTGCCAATGTGCCCATCATCGTGGCGATCAACAAGATGGATAAGCCCACTGCCAAGCCCGACAAGATCAAAGAGCAGCTGACCAAGTACGACCTGATCCCCGAAGAATGGGGCGGCGACACCATCATCTGCCCCATCTCCGCCAAGAAGGGCACCGGCCTGAACGAGCTGCTGGAAATGGTGCTGCTGACCGCCGAAGTTCAGGAGCTGAAGGCCAACCCCAACCGCCGTGCCAAGGGTACTGTTATTGAAGCCCGTCTGGACAAGACCCGTGGCCCCATCGCCACATTGCTGGTGCAGAATGGTACTCTGAATCAGGGCGACATCGTCATCGCCGGTACTGCCGTAGGCCGTGTCCGTGTGATGACCAACGACAAGGGTCGCACCGTTAAGACTGCCGGACCTTCCGTCCCTGTGGAGATCACCGGCCTTGCCGAAGTTCCTGCCCCCGGCGACGAGTTCAACGCCGTTACCGACGAGCGTATGGCTCGTGAACTGGTGGAGCAGCGTAAGCAGGCACAGAAGGATGCCGCTGCCAACGCCATGAGCAAAGTCACCCTGGATAACCTGTTCGCAAGAATGCAGGAAGGCTCCATGAAGGAGCTGGCTCTGATCGTCAAGGCTGATGTGCAGGGTTCTGCGGAGGCCGTGAAGGCTTCTCTGGAGAAGATCTCCAATGAGGAAGTCCGGGTCAAGGTCATCCACACCGGTGTAGGTGCCATCAACGAAAGCGATATTCTGCTGGCTTCCACTGCCGGTGCCATCATCGTGGGCTTTAATGTCCGTCCCGATGCAGGTGCTCAGGCCAGCGCCCAGCGTACCGCCGTGGATATGCGCTTCTACCGTGTGATCTACGATGCCATCGACGAGATCGAGTCCGCCATGAAGGGCATGCTGGCTCCCAAATATGAAGAAGCCGTCATCGGTCACGCCGAAGTGCGCCTGACCTACAAGGTGTCCGCCGTCGGTACGGTCTGCGGCTGTATGGTCAAAGACGGTAAGATCACCAGAGATGCCCAGGTCCGTGTGCTGCGTGACAATATCGTTATCCACGAAGGCGAAGTTGGCTCTTTGCAGCGGTTTAAGGATGCCGTGAAGGAAGTCACCGCCGGTTACGAGTGCGGCACGAGCATCGTCAAGTTCAACGACCTGCGTGAAGGCGACATTTTCGAATGCTTCGTCATGCAGGAAGTGAAGAGATAAGTTTTCCATTTCGCCGCACCGCTGCTGCGGTGCGGCGATTTTCTCCCCCATCATTGAAAGGAGGATCTTTATGTCATCCAAACGCATTACCGCCATCAATCAGGAGATCCAGAAGGAATTGAGCGATCTTTTGCGCACCGTCAAAGATCCCAGAGTTCAGGATTGCCTGATCTCCATTACCCGTGTCGAAACCACCCCGGACCTGCGCTGGGCAAAGGTCTATGTCAGCTTCCTGCAGCAGGACAAGGCCAGCGATGCCATGAAGGGTTTAAAATCCGCTTCCGGCTATCTGCGCCGTGGTCTTGGTCAGGGTCTGAACCTGCGCTACACCCCTGAAATTCAGTGGGCGCTGGACGACTCCATCACCTATGGTGCACATATGCTGGAGTTGATCAACTCTCTGGGCGTTGAAGCCGATGAAGAAACGCAGCAGTAAGGAAGTTGCTGCTTTCTTGCGAGAAAGAGACAACTTTTCCATTTTGACCCACGCCCGTCCCGATGGGGATACCCTGGGTTCCTCTGCCGCCCTGTGCCGGATGCTGCGACAGTTGGGAAAAACTGCCCATGTCCTTGAAAATCCGGAAATCACCGAAACCTATGCCTGGCTCCATCAGGGACTGACCAAAACCGAGGCAGACCCTAACGATACGATCATCTGCGTGGATGTGGGCGCATCCCATCTGCTGCCGGCCTGCTTTCAACGGTATCTGGGCAGGATCGATCTGCGCATTGACCACCACGGCGATCAGGGTTCTTTTTCCCGGCTGGAACTGGTGGACACCAAGGCCGGTGCCTGCACGGAGATCATCTACGAACTTTCTCTGGCGCTGGGTCTTTCTCTGGATGGTGCTACTGCCGATGCGCTGTACACCGGCACCATCACCGACACTTCCTGCTTCCAGTTCGCCAACACCACCAGCCATACGCTGACGGTAGCAGCAGCCTGTGTGGCAGCAGGTGCAAGAAATTTTGAGATCAATCAGATGGTCTTTCAGGAAAACCTGTTGCAGCGGCTTCAATTGCAGAGCCATATCGCCCAAAATATGCACATCTTCGCCCAGGGGAAAATGGCCATGGTCTCCATTCCCTGGGCCGTGACCCGGAAAATCGGCGCAACGGAAGACGATCTGAACAACATCCTAAACTTCCTGCAAGCCCTGTCAAAGGCGCAGCTGGCCGCCACCTTGCTGGAAACAGATCAGGGCGGCACCCGTCTGTCTATCCGTTCTGTACCGGGGGTGGACGGTTCCGGCATCGCCGCTGCCTTTGGAGGCGGCGGTCACAAAGTTGCCGCCGGAGCAAACATGACCATGCCTCTAAAAGAAGCCGAAAAAGCCGTAGAAAAAGAAATGCTTCATCAATTTGGAGAGATACTATGAACGGAATCGTCATCGTTGATAAACCGCAGGGCTGGACCAGCCAGGATGTGACCGCCCGGCTGCGCCGGGTCTTCGGCACCCGGCGGATCGGTCACGGCGGCACCTTAGACCCCATGGCCACCGGCGTACTGCCGGTGTTCGTAGGCCGAGCCACCCGGGGTGTGGAATTTTTTGAACACGCCGAAAAAACCTATGAAACCATCCTGCGGCTTGGCCTGACCACCGACACCGAGGATATTACAGGAACGGTTTTAACGCAGCAAGAAGCCCAGTTTACACAAGAGGAAATTGAGGCTGTTCTGGAGCAGTTCCGTGGAGATATCCTGCAAGTGCCTCCCATGTATTCCGCCTTGAAAGTGGACGGTCAGAAGCTGTGCGATCTGGCACGCAAAGGCAGGGAAGTGGAACGAAAGCCCCGTCCCATCACCATTCATGAGCTGACATTCCTTGGCTTCTGCGACGAGGGCATCCGCCTGCGTGTCCATTGTTCCAAAGGCACCTACATCCGCACCCTGTGCAAGGATATCGGCGAAAAGCTGGGCTGCGGCGGCTGCATGGCTGCCCTGCGCCGCATTTCCGCCGGAGAATATACCATCGAAGAATCCGTGCCCCTGGATACATTGCTGGAAACCACTGAACCGGAAAAATATCTGCGGCAGGTAGACACCATGTTCCGCAATTACCCTGCCATCACCCTGACGGAAAACCAGGAAAAGCGCTGTCGCAACGGCAATAGTTTCTCCATCAAAAAAGAGGACGGCACTTATCGGCTCTACGGTCAGAACGGTGAATTTCTGGCACTGGGAAAAGTAGAAAGCGGTATTATGTCAACCATTAAGAGCTTTTTTGAGGTCTGATACGGCATTTCCTTTGGAAAAGGCAATTGTTGAATAATGTATATGAAAAAAAAGATTTACGCTCTGGGTTTTTTCGATGGGGTGCATCTGGGGCATCAGGCGCTTTTGACCCAATGCCGCCGACTGGCGGCTGAACTGGGCTGCCAAAGTGCCGCCATTACCTTCGACCGCCACCCCCAAGCCCTGTTTACCGAAACACCACCCCTGCTGATCAGCACGGCGGCAGATCGGGTCACGCTTTTACACCGTTTTGGCATGGAAGAAGTGAATATCCTGCCGGTCAATGCAGAAGTTATGTCAACCCATTGGGAGGATTTTCTGAAAAATCTGGTCAAAGACGGTGCTGCGGGTTTTGTCTGCGGTGATGATTTCCGCTTCGGATATCACGGAGCAGGCGACCAGGAAAAATTGCAGCTTTTCTGCAAAGAACGAGGCTTTCCATGCATCATCGTGCCGCAGCAGGATCTGGAAGGGCAGCGGATCTCCTCTACCCGTATTCGGCAGGCACTGGAAAAAGGCAGTCTGGAAGAAGCCAATCGGCTGCTGGGGCATCCCTATTCCCTGACCGGAAAAGTGGTTTCCGGTCAGCACATTGGCCGCACCATCGGTGTGCCCACTGCCAATCTGCGCCTGCCGGAAGGCATTCTCTGCCCTGCTTTCGGGGTCTACGCCTGCAAGGCTACCATAGAGGGTGTCGCTTACCCGGCAGTGACCAACATCGGCACCCGCCCCACCGTGGGCGGTCAAGGCGTGACTGTGGAGCCATGGCTTCTGGATTTTGAGGGAGATCTGTACGGAAAAACCCTGACTCTGGAATTCTACGCTTACCTGCGATCGGAGAAAAAATTTGAAAATTTGCAGGCCTTACAGCAGGAAATCCTGAAAAATGCGGCAGAAACCCGAAAAATATTTGAAAAAACCTGAAATTTTCCCTTTACTTTTGGGAAAACTTGTGATAAGATAACTCAGCTGGCTATGTCCAGACATCAATACCTGTTGCTCAGTTCCGGGAGAAAGCTGTATGCAGTACACCACCCACCCTCTACTTGGCGCAAGGTAAATATTTAAAAAGGTGGAAAATACCATGATTCTGAAAGAGAAGAAGACCCAGGTCATCCTGGAGAACGCTACCCACGAAGGCGACACCGGTTCCCCCGAGGTTCAGGTCGCTATCCTGACTGCCCGTATCAACGAGCTGACCGATCACCTGCGTACCCACAAGCACGACAACCACTCCCGTCGTGGTCTGCTGATGATGGTTGGTAAGCGCCGTAAGATGCTGGACTATCTGGCTAAGAAGGACATCAACCGTTACCGTGCTCTGATCGCCAAGCTGGGTATCCGTAAGTAAGATATCGATACAAGCGGCGATGGTCACATCGCCGCTTGATTTCTTACCACGGTTTCAAGCCTCTCCCGGAGGGAGAGACTTTCCCCTTTCCAAATTCGGGAGAATTTTAGCAGTTGAAAGGGCTGTCGAATTTTCGACAATCGTTTCAAGTGCTAAACCTCCCGACCAACCAATTTTTATCAGGAGGTTTTAACCAATGATTACTCGCAAACAGTATCCCAACCATCATGTTTATGAGATGGAAATCGGCGGTCGTCCCTTTACCGTGGAAACCGGTAAGGTGGCAGAACTGGCCAACGCCGAGTGCATCTGCCGCTACGGCGACACCGTGGTGCTGACTACCTGCACCTGCAACCCCATTCCCAAGGCCGGTATCGACTACTTCCCTCTGACCATCGAGTTTGAGGAGAGAATGTACTCCGTGGGCCGCATCCCCGGCTCCTTCAACCGCCGGGAGGGCAAGCCCTCCGAGCGGGGCATCCTGAACAGCCGGATCATCGACCGGCCCATGCGTCCTCTGTTTGACGAGGAGCTGCGCAACGACACCGTCGTTACCTGCACCGTCCTGGCCAACGACTATGACAACCCCGTGGAGATCGTTGCCTCCCTGGGCGCCTCCATCGCCATCGCTTCCTCCGATGTGCCCTGGAATGGCCCTGTGGCTACCACCAACGTTGCCCACCTGAACGGCAAGTATATCATCAACCCCTCCGCCGACGAGCGGGAGGCCTGCGACTGCTTCGTGTGCATCTCCTCCACCTTCGAGAAGGTGGTCATGATCGAGACCGAGGCCAACGAAGCTCCCGAAGCTGTGGTTCTGGAATCCATCCGCATTGCCCACGAGACCAACATGGAGATCGTGAAGTTCATCAACGGCATTGTGGCCGAGATCGGCAAGCCCAAGTTCACCTTCGAGAAGGCCGCCGTCAACCACG
>CAZJCA010000038.1:0-14127 GCA_964544505.1 uncultured Oscillospiraceae bacterium | reverse complement strand
TTGCCGAACTTTTTCCAACATGGGTCAGCGTATGGGTCAGGGAACGATTTTGCCGAATTTCTGCAAAATTTCTTCCAACTTTTTAACCTCAAAAAGCAAAGAAAAAGTCCCAAATCCGTGTGGATTTGGGACAAATTTTGGTTGCGGAGGCAGGACTCGAACCTACGACCTCCGGGTTATGAGCCCGACGAGCTGCCAACTGCTCTACTCCGCGATATTAGGTGCAACCTTCATTGCTTAGATAGTATAGCACAGCAAAGCAGGATTGTCAACCCTTTTTTCTGGGGTTCTTTTGTCGAAAACTACCAATTTTTCAAAATCAGCCCCAAACAGGATGCCCAAAACAATTGTCTTTACTTCTTTTTACGCTTTCGTCCTGTCACAAACCCCGGGGATACGAATATCACCGCAAGGCCAAGGCACAGCGTTCCAAAAAATGCCCCCACAACGACACGCAATGCCGCTTCTTTTTCCGATGTTTGTAGCATCAGGTAGGTATCGTTTCCGTCCACACCTGCTATCTCAACACAAGTATAGGCCGAAAAAATGTCCTCTTCCGGGAAGGAATACCGATATCCACAGCCCCGCATGGCATAGGAAAATTGCAGCCGGTCCTGTTCTTGCAAGGCTCGGATGGCCTCCGGTTCATCCGTATTGGTAGATAGGACATCTCCGTTCTCCAATACCATATAGTAAAGGGTGTTGCGGTGAATTTCCCGCTGCTTCAGTTCAAAACCACCGGAGTAAGTATGCAATGCGTCGGTACGGATCTGGACCCACACCACCGCACTACACACCATATTGACCCAAAAGAACAGTGTCATAATAGATAAACCGATCAAGCAGCAACCGTTGCCGATCCGTTGACGAAGTAGCTTTTTCTTTTGCGCCGTTTTTTCTCGTGGCATAAGCCATCCTCCTGCTTACAGTCCCAGTTCGTCCAGATTGCAGTTGAATGCCGGCAGGCAGTGGTAGATGAACCACTCCAGCTCCGGCCGCTCCATGGCGTGCATAGCAGCCATGGTCTGGGCGGCAGCAGACTCAAACTCCTTATTACCTGCCTTCTGCTCCTCCACGCACTTGATGTAGGCCGACAGCTTATCGGCAGCCTTGACGATGGGATTCAGCTCCTCGTCGCTTTCGTGGATATAATCCACATAGCTGCTGCGCAGTTCCGGAGGCAGCATATCCAGCAGCCGTTCCCCTGCGATATGCTCCACCTGCTTATAAGCATCCCGAATGGTGGGCGAATAATACTTGATGGGGGTGGGCAGGTCACCTGTGACGATCTCCGACACATCATGATACAGTGCCGCCACAGCGCACCGATCCGGGTCGGGGCTGGGCAATTTCAAAATATCCCGGCGGATCAATGCCAGGGCGTGCGCCAGCACCGCCACCTGATGGCTGTGCTCCTGAATATTTTCGGAAAAACTGTTTCTCATCAGACCCCAACGGGTGATATATCTCATTCTGCCAAGCAAGGCGTAAAATTCGTTTGCCATTTTAAAATTCTCTCTCCAAAATTCTTTCTATACTTTCCATAATTTCTTCCGCTCCATGGCAGAAGTATTTTGCCCCGGCCTGCTCCAAAGTCTTCACATCCCGGAAGCCCCAGGTGACGCTCAGGCAGGGTACTTGGGCATTTTGGGCGGTTTTTACATCCACCTCGCTGTCGCCCACATAGATGCAGCGATCTGCGCCCAAGGCATCCATGGCCTTAAACACCATATCCGGGGCAGGTTTTCTGGGGCAATCGGTGCTCTCTCCCCGGGCATAGAGGGTGGGGAAATAGATTTTTGCCAATTCCTTCACCGCAATATCCGGCTTGTTGGATACCACCGCAAGAGGATATTTTTCGCCCAGCTGTTCCAGCATCTCGGGGATGCCCTCATAAGGTTTGGTCAAAATATCGCAATGGGCGGCGTAATAGTTTTGAAATGCCGCCAAAACCTGAGGCACGCTTTTCTGCTGCCCTTCCGGCACCGCCAGACGGATCAGCTGTTCTGCACCATTTCCCACAAATTGCCGCACTTCCTCTATGGTTCTCTCTGGGTAGCCGAACTGCCGCAAAACCCCGTTGGTGGCAGCGTGCAAATCCCCCAGGGTATCCAGCAAGGTGCCGTCCAGATCAAAAATAATCGCCGTTTTCACCTTACATCCCCCGATTTTTCAGCACACGGATATCTTCGCCAACGAAGGTCAGCCGGGTAAAATTGCCGTGCAGCCGGGAGGCGATCTGAGGAGAATAGCGCCGGGCAGTCTCGTCCACATTCAAGTTGGTGGAGATGACCATGGGCTTGCCTGCCAGGATCCGGTCGTTCATCAGGCTGTACAGGCTGGCGGTGACGAACTGACCGGGCAGCTCTGTGCCCAGATCATCGATGATCAGCAGATCACAGGCGGTGAACTTATCCGCTTCCCGGCGGGTATCTTCGTTTGAATTGAACCGTGCCTGCTCCAGCTTGGAAAACAGGTGGGTCGCTGTCTCGTACATGACGCTGTATCCATGGTCTGCCACCGTCCGGGCGATGCAGGCAGAAAGGAAGGTCTTGCCCAAGCCCGTGCCGCCAACAAACAGCAGATTACCTGCATCCTTGGAAAAGCCCATGGCATAGGTCTTACAGCTGCGGAAATTCCGCTCCATGATGGTTCGGGGGCTGGCACCGTAGCGGCTATCTACCTCTGCCGGGTAGTAGTCCAGCCGGAACTGGTTAAAACTCTCTTTGGTGCCGGAAAGCAGGGTCAGTTCCTTTTTCTGCTCCTGGCTGCACAGTTCTCGCAGGCACTCGCACATCTGGCTACCGATATAGCCATTGCCGCCACACTTGTCGCACACAGGGCTATCGTCCAAGTATCCCTCTTCAAAATGCAGCGCCGCCAGCTCTGCCCGTTCCTGCTGCAAGGCGATGTTCTTCCGCCGTGCTTCCTGCAGCAGTTCCTGGGGATCTTCTCCCTGGGTAAAGGCTGCCTGAGCTGCCATCGCCATAGTGGCACGCAGCTGAATATCGATCTCCCGAAGCCGGGGCAGCACTTCATATGCATGGGCCAAATGCCGCCGATTTTCCGATGCCCGATCTTCCCGATCCTGCGCCAGCCGTGCTCTGGCTCTTGCCACCACTTCTGCACTATATGCCATGGTTTAGCCCTCCTGCAATACTTTTCTGATGGCTTCCAACTCCGCATCGCCCAACTGTCCGGATGCACCCTTGGGCACGCTCTTCCGGTCGCCGGAGCGAACATCTTCCGCCGTAATATAGCCCGCCGCTTTCCAGCGGGTCAAAATCTTGTTCATATAAGCCCAGCTCAAGCCCCCTGTGTTGATACAGGTGCGCTCATAGGCCATGGTCAGCACTTCATCCTCAAAGCCCATGGAGAGCCAGTCTTTTGCATATTTTTCTTCTGCTGCCGTCAAGTTTCTTCCATGGATCTGGAGCATCTTCTTCAGCTGCCCCAGGCGGCTGAAATACAGGTTCTGGCTATGGATGAATGCAGCAGCCGCCGCCATGGTATCGATGCCCTGCTCCGCCCAGGCGTAAGCCTCTTTTTCGATGGTGCGCAGAGAGGGATTTCTCAAACTGCCCCGTTGCCGTGCCCGATCGATACAATAGGTCACCAGCACGCAGATCACATCTTCCGGCAGTCCCAGATAGCGGACAAAGCCCAGCAGAATTTTCAGTTCCTCCGTGGTCATGGTTCGACCCAGCCGCCGCTGCACTTCCCCATAAAGGCTATGGAAGGCGGTGTCTGTGCCCATGGCACGCAGTACATCCTGCTCGGTGTATGCAGGCCGCTCCCCAAAGACAGGGGCAGCGCCTGCCCCATCGCACCACAGTCCCAACTGCCGCAAAGTCGCCAGTGCACAGGAAAAACGGGACTCATTCAAATGCAGATCTTCGGCGGCATTTTCCACCGGATTGCCGCTTTTTAAGTACAGATACAGCAGCGTACTGTCGCCGCTGGCTGCGGACAGCAGCTTCTGTGTATCGGCCTTTTCAAAAAATACAGGCTCTATGTTCATGGCTTTCGCTCCTAATTCGTCAGTACATTCCATTATAGCACAACTTTCGCCTCGGAACAATGGTTTTTCCCATGAGAATTTTGTAAAAATTACGCTCCTGTTTTTGACACGCCACATCATCTTGCCTAAAATCCGGGGGCAGCGCCTAAATATGCGCGTTTGTCCTTGACTTTTTCTTCCAAAATATTATAATAAAATCATCCCAGAGAAATCGGAAAGGAAGTTTTTCCATGACTTATAGAATGAATATTGCAGGTCTGGTGCGTGATCTGCCCATCTGCCCCATCAGCGACACCCTGTCCATTGCCGGCTTTGTGGTGTTCGGTGACCAGGAGCTGACTGTGGCCTGCGCCCGGGAACTGCTGAAGAAAGCCCCCGAGTATGACTATATCATCACCGCCGAGGCCAAGGGCATCCCCCTGGGTCACGAAATGGCTCGCCAGACCAACGCCCCCAAGTATTTCCTCGCTCGGAAAGCCCCCAAGGCTTACATGACCGGCGTGTTTGAAGCCACCGTCACCTCCATCACCACCATGGGTCAGCAGCGACTGTACCTGGATGTGGCTGATGCAGAACTGATGAAGGGCAAGCGCATTCTGATCGTGGATGATGTGATTTCCACCGGCGAAAGCCTGCACGCATTGGAGGCGCTGGTCAACAAGGCCGGCGGTATCATCGTGGGCAAAATGGCTGTGCTGGCAGAAGGCGATGCTCAAACAAGAGACGACATCATCTATCTGCAGAAACTGCCCCTGTTCAACAGCGACGGTACCCCGAAGGAATAATATCAAGGCGTTGGTTATGATGTAGCCAACGCCTTTTACAAATAAGGAGATCCTATGAATATTGCCATAGACATTGATGATACTCTGACTAATTCTTTTCAGTACTTCCAGCCCTTTGTAGCCGAATTTTTCGATGCCGACCCGGCATGGCTCCAGGCGCAGAATATATCCTACGGCAATTTACCGGAAGCTTGGAAATCCAGAGAGCAGGAATTTTGCAAAACTTATTACGACCGCATTGTTGTGAACACCACTTTCAAGCCCGATGCCGCCGATGCTGTCAGAACGCTACGGGCTATGGGGCATAAAGTCTTTATAATCACCGCCAGAACGACACTTTTTTATACCGATCCTTATAAAACCACCCAAGAAGAACTCGAAAAAGGCGGTATTGCTTACGATAAGCTGATTTGTACTTTTGACAAAGCCGATGCTTGTCTACAAGAAAACATCTCCCTGCTCATTGACGATATGCCGCACAATTGTACCGCTGCCAGGGAGCAAGGCATTGCCTCCCTGCTCTTTACAAGCCCTGCTAATCAAAGTGCGGAAATTTCTATTCCCCGGGTTTCCTGCTGGGCAGAAGTGCTTGACTATGTTACACAGTTATAACAAGAAGCGGCGGTTGCTGTGCAACCGCCGCTTCTTTCAGATCGGAGTAAAGATGAACTTCTGGGTCAGGCCGTCGCAGGAAGCATATACGGTCACCCCACCGTCCTGGCGCCGTTCGGTGGTCAGTTCCACCTTGTCCCCCTTTAAAAGGCGGCGGACATAGTTTTCCGGATCATCCGTTTCCACCTCTTCAAAGAAAACATCTCGCATTTGGTTGTTTCGGCAAAGATTTTGAATTTCTCGCACCAACTCATATTCCGGCATATTATCCCCTCCCTTTTCTTTCTATTATAGAGCCAAAATACAGAAAAAACAACGGCCTTTTGTTTACTTTCCGGCTGGGGCGTGTTATAATATTTGTTACTATGTCTTCGGAAGTGAATGTATGAATTTCGACAACACCTATGTGAATATCGATCTGGATGCCATTGGTCGCAATTTCGAGGCTGTGCAGGAAAAAGCAGGCACCCCCGTCATGGCGGTGGTCAAAGCCGATGCCTACGGTCACGGTGCCATTCAGGTAGCAAAGTTTTTGCAGGATAAGTGCAGTTTTTTCGGCGTGTCCTCCATGCTGGAAGCAAAGGAATTGCGCCAGGCCGGGCTGCATACCCCCATTTTGATTCTGGGGCACACACCGGCTGCCTTTTTCCCCACCGCCGTGCGGCAGGATATTCGCCCGGCTATCTTCCATTATGAGGATGCACTGGCACTTTCTACCGAAGCGATGAAGCAGGGAAAGACTGCCCCCTTCCACTTTGCCATCGACACCGGCATGAGCCGGATCGGCTTTCAGGCCACAGAAGAAAATGCAGATCTGTGTGCCAGGATCGCCGCTTTACCGGGACTTTTCGCCGAAGGTATTTTCAGCCACTTTGCCGGGGCTGACTGTGCAGATCTGACCAAAGCCCGAATGCAGGCAGAAAAGTTTAACAATTTCCTGCAAATGCTGGAAAATCGGGGCTTGCATATTCCCATCCGCCACATGGATAACTCCGCAGGCCTGATGAACTTTGAAAAGCACTATGAGCTGGTGCGCTCCGGCATCGTCACCTACGGCATGTACCCCAGCGCCGATATGGACAAAGGGCTGCTGCCCCTGCACCCTGCCCTGTCCTGGCACAGCCGGGTGACCCATGTAAAAACCTTGGACGCAGGTCGGGAGATCAGCTACGGCGGCACTTATGTGACGGAAAAGCCTACCGTCGTTGCCACCATTCCTGTGGGCTATGCCGACGGTTACCGCCGCAGTCTTTCCGGCAAATTCCATGTGCTCATCCACGGGCAAAAAGCCCCCATTTTAGGCCGGATCTGCATGGATCAGATGATGGTGGATGTGACAGACATTCCCGGCGTTTCTGCGGAAGATCCGGTGGTGCTGGTGGGCAGAGACGGAAGCCAGCAGATCACCATGGAAGAAATTGCCGCTGCTGCCGACAGCTTCAACTATGAATTTGTCTGCGGCATCAGCCGCCGGGTACCCCGGCATTATTGCAGTGGCGGAAAAATCGTCCACTCAGTTTACTATTTGCTGGCAGAGGACAGCTCTACCGACCGCTGATGGTGCGGCTTTTGCAGGCGTAGAAATAGGCCTGCTGGTAGTCCTCCCGTTCTTTGTAATACTGTTCCAGACTTTCATAGCTTTGCAGCAGCAGTTGCCTGCGCAGCCGCTCCATATCGTCCCGGTAGTAGATGCTGCTGCGGTCAAGCTGCTCCAACAGCAGCACCGCTGCCGCCGCTTCCCCATTTTCCAGCCGCTGCTTGCCCAGCGCCAGTGCACTTAAGGCCATCAGGTAGGCATACTCCTGGTCAAACAGTTCATCCGGCTGGTGATACCCTTCCAGTATACGCAAAACCGTACTGTGATCTTTGGCGGCATACGCCTTGCGTGCTTGGGTCATTTTTTCAACATTGACCGATGCCGCCAGATTTTCTTCCAGAAAAAAGCCTACGGTTTTTCCCAATTGGGCAGCCAGATATTGCAGTGTCGCCATGGAAGGCCGGGCTTTGCCGCTTTCAATTTGCGAGAGCATATTTCTGGTGATCACATCACCGCACAGCTGCCGCTGAGAAAGGCCGGCTTCCAGTCGGGCCTGCCGCAGTTTTTCCCCTAACTCCATTGATCTGCCCTCCGGGTAATTTTTATTTACCCATATTGTAGCATAGGCTTCCTCATTTTTCCATATTTACAGAAAATTAATTTGCTATTTTCCTATATTTGCTATATAACTAAGTTATTTCATAGAAAAAGGTGAAATTATGTCTGATTTTCGTCCCAAAAATCTTATCTCAGAAGCCAAGGATGCTCTGTCCTGCGCTTCCTATAATCCCAAAAAGCTGGCACTGCTCCATACCGGCATTGCCGCCGGGGTCAGCCTTGTTGTTGCCCTGCTGACTTATTTTCTGGACATCGGCATCGGCAACAGCGGCGGTCTGAGTGGCATGAGTAACCGAGCCATGCTGGAAACGGCGCAGTCGGTGCTGCAATTGCTGATCAGTGTACTTAGCCCCTTCTGGGTCCTTGGCTTCATCGCCGCCGCTCTGAGCTGGGCGCACCGCCAGCAGACCACTCCACGCACCCTGATGTCCGGCCTGCGCCGCTGGGGTCCTGCTCTGAGAATGCTGATCTTGCAGGGATTGATCTACTTTGTGGTCATTTTTGTAGCCATGCAGATCGGTTCTGTCATCTATACCATGACCCCCGCCGCCCAGGAACTGGATGCCCTTGTGGGGGATCTGGTCGCCGGAGGCAATGCAGACCCCGATGCTTTGACATCCCTTCTGGAAAACCTGGATGAAGCCACTCTGATGAACATTCTCCTTGGAATGCTGCCGTTCCTGCTGATCCCCATGGTTCTGCTGCTGATCCCGGTGATCTACCGTCTGCGGCTGGCACAGTATGTGCTGATGGATCAGCCTCAGTTCGGCGCTCTATATGCCATTTTGCAGAGCTTCCGACTGACCAAGGGCAACTGCCTGAACCTTTTCAAGCTGGATATCCGCTACTGGTGGTTCTATGCACTGGAAATTCTGGTCACGGTACTTGCTTACGGCGATATTCTGCTGCCTTTGTTGGGTGTCACGCTGAATATGAGCACAGTCACCGCCTCCATTGTTTTCTATGTGCTGACATTGGGCGCTCAGCTGGCACTGTATACCTGGAAAAAGCCCCAGATCTACACCACCTATGCCCTGTTCTATGACAGCCTGCTGCCCCAGGAAGAAGTGCAGATGTAAAAACGCTGTACACAATTTGTCAATCTTTATCCGTAAAACAATACAAAAACCGAGGTCATCGCACCTCGGTTTTTTCCGTTTCATCATATTGACATTCCACAGGGTATGTGTCATAATATTGTGTAGCGTGCTACATTTTTAAAAAGGAGGTTTTGATGTGAAACAGCACTTTGGTCACCGGTTTCGCATTCTGCACTGGTGTACCGACCAGATGACCACCGATGCGCTGGCGCAAATGGATCTGACATCCTCTCAGGGGCGGATCATGGGCTTCATCGCCCGATCAAAAACTCCCCCCTGTGCCCGGGATATCGAAGACTTCTTCGGTCTGACCCACCCCAGTGTTTCCGGCACTTTGGCAAGACTGGAAAAGAAGGATTTTATCGAATTTCGCCCGGATGAACAGGATCACCGCTGCAAGCGAATATACATCCTGCCCAAGGGGCAAGAATGTCACAGCAAGATGGTGCAAACCATTGACCAGATCGAGCGTCAGATCATAAATGATTTCACCCCGGAAGAACAGGCTCAGTTCTCGGCGCTATTGAACCGGGCTATTCATAATCTCGGTGGCGACCAGTGCCACCACTGCAAGGAGGAACCCAAAAAATGATAAAAAGACTGGCCCGGTGTATCCGGGAATACTGGTGGGCTGCCATTTTAAGTCCCCTGTGTATGGTGGGCGAAGTAGCCATGGAGGTGCGCATCCCCAAGGTGATGAAAGCCCTTTACGACTATGGCGTTGGCGAGCAGAACATGGACATCGTCGCTTCCAAATCCCTTGAACTGGTGCTGTGTGCCCTGCTGTCGCTGTCATTTGGTATTGCTTCGGCTGTTTTTGCATCCAAAGCCGCCACCGGCTTTGCTAAAAATCTGCGCCACGATATGTACTATCGGGTACAGGATTACAGCTTCCGCAACATTGATAAATTCTCCAGTGCCTCCCTGGTCACCCGATTGACTTCCGATGTTGCCCAGCTGCAAATGGCCTTCCAAATGTCTATCCGCATGGCTATTCGCTGCCCGATGATGCTGATTTTGGCGCTGATCAACGCTTTGCAGATCTCCACCAAGCTTTCTTCCATCTATCTGAAAGTCATGCCCATTTTGATCGTGGCACTGGGCTGCCTGATCCCCATGGTCTTTAAGATCTTCGACCGGGGCTTTAAGCTGAATGACAAGCTCAATACCGTGGTTCAGGAAAATGTCCACGGTGTGCGTGTTGTCAAATCCTTCGTCCGACAGGACAAGGAAGAAGAAAAGTTTACTGATGTTTCTTCCGAACTGAAAAAGACTTTCTCCAAGGCTGAAAAGATCCTGTCTCTGAATAGCCCTGTGATGATGAGCTGCGTGTATATCTGCATCCTGTCTATCTCCTGGGTGGGCGCACAGATGGTGGTCTCCTCCGGCAACAACCCCCTCAACGGCCTGACCACCGGCGACCTCAGCTCCCTGTTCACCTACACCACCCAGATCCTCAGCTCTCTGATGATGCTGAGCATGGTATTCGTCATGCTGACCATGAGCCGCACGCCCCTGCACCGCTGCTGCGAGGTGCTGGCAGAGGAGTCCGACCTGCGTTCTCCGGAAAATGCCATCACAAATGTGAAGGATGGCTCCATCGATTTTGAAAATGTCTCCTTCCGCTACTCTGAAAAGGCCAAGCACCGTGCTTTGAAGGAAGTGGATCTGCACATTCCCTCCGGCGCTACCGTAGGCATTCTGGGCGGCACCGGCTCCAGTAAATCCACGCTGGTGCAGCTGATCCCCCGTCTGTACGATGCCACCAAGGGCGTGGTCAAAGTAGGCGGCGTGGATGTCCGGGACTACGATCTGGAAGTGCTCCGGGACAATGTTGCCATGGTGCTGCAAAAAAATGTGCTGTTCTCCGGCAGCATCAAGGAAAACCTGCGCTGGGGCAATCCCAATGCCACCGATGAAGAACTGGAACACGCCTGCCGTTTGGCCTGTGCTCACGACTTTATCATGAGCTTCCCCGATGGCTACGACACCCACATTGAGCAGGGCGGCACCAATGTGTCCGGCGGTCAGAAGCAGAGACTGTGTATTGCCCGTGCTCTGCTGAAAAATCCCAAGATTTTGATTTTGGACGACTCCACCTCCGCCGTGGACACCAAAACCGACGCCTCCATCCGCAAAGCTTTTGCCGAGGAGATCCCCGGCACAACAAAGCTGATCATTGCCCAGCGAATTGCCTCCGTTCAGGACAGCGATATCATTCTGGTTCTGGATAATGGTCAGGTAGTGGCGATGGGCAACCACGAAGAATTGATGAAAAACTCCACCATTTATCAGGAAGTTTACTATTCCCAGCAGAAAGGGGGAGAAGAATAATGCCTCCTGTCAGAATGCGCGGCGACGGCCGCAAAGCAAAAAATCCCATGAAGACCCTTGGTCGTCTTCTGGGCTATATGAAAAAATACACCGTCACCCTCATTATCGTGCTGCTGTGTATCATCGCATCCGCCATTGCCAGCGCCCAAAGCTCCTCCGCTCTGGGCACCCTTGTGGATGATTTCATCCTGCCCATGGTGGCCGGCGGCTCTACGGACTTTACTCCTGTCTGGAATTTCCTCATCACCCTGGCCTGTTTCTTTGTCATCGGTGTTTTGGGTCAGTTCCTGCAAAGCTATTTGATGGTGGGTGTGACCCAGGGCATCCAGAAGAACATTCGTGACGAGATGTTCCACAAGATGCAGCAGCTTCCCATCCGCTATTTCGACACCAACGCCGCCGGTAACATCATGTCCCGCTACACCAGCGACATCGACACCCTGCGGCAGATGATCTCTCAGTCCATCCCGCAGGCCGTTTCTTCCGTCGTTACCCTGCTCGTGGTGCTGATCTTCATGCTGAGAGAATCCTGGATCCTGACCATCGTTTCCATGATCACAGTAGTCGGCATCATCTTTGTGACCAAGTATCTGGCCACCAGATCTGCCAAATATTTTATCGGTCAGCAGCGCTCTCTGGGTAAGGTCAACGGCTATATTGAGGAAATGATCTCCGGCCAGAAAGTGGTCAAGGTCTTTAACCACGAAGATGTCTGCAAAGAGGAATTCGACAAGCTCAACGAAGAGCTGTGCAACAACGCCTACTCCGCCGGTAAATTCTCCAACATGATGGGCCCCATCAACAACAATCTGGGCTATGTGCAGTACGCCATCCTCGCCATCGTCGGCGGCACACTGGTGGTGCAGTCCGCTGCCATCAAATCCTGGCTGGGACTGGATGCCGATGTATCCATCCTGACCCTTGGCAGCCTGATGGCCTTTATGACCCTGTCACGCAGCTTCAACCAGCCCATCAACCAGATCTCTCAGCAGATGAACTCCATCATCATGGCTCTGGCCGGTGCCGAGCGGATCTTTGAACTGATGGACGAAGAACCGGAAGAGGACCATGGCTATGTGACTTTGGTCAACGCCCACATTGCAGAAGACGGCACCATCACCGAGTGTGCTGAGCACACCGGTCACTGGGCATGGCGGCATCCCCATCAGGCTGACGGCACTGTGACCTACACGGAGCTGAAGGGCGACATCACCATGCACGATGTGGACTTCGGCTATGTGCCGGAAAAGACGGTGCTCCACGATGTGAGCCTGTACGCCACCCCCGGTCAGAAGATCGCCTTTGTAGGCGCTACCGGTGCAGGTAAGACCACCATCACAAACCTCATCAACCGCTTCTACGACATCGCAGACGGCAAGATCCGCTATGACGGCATCAATATCAACAAGATCAAAAAAGAGGACCTGCGGCGCTCTCTGGGCGTGGTATTGCAGGAAACCAACCTCTTCACCGGCACGGTCATGGAAAACATCCGCTACGGCAATCTGGATGCAACTGACGAGCAGTGCATAGAAGCTGCCAAGCTTGCCAACGCCCACGATTTCATTACCAGACTGCCCAACGGCTACGATACAGAGCTGACCGGAAACGGTGCCAACCTGTCCCAGGGTCAGCGGCAGCTGATTGCCATTGCTCGGGCTGCGGTGGCTGATCCCCCGGTAATGATCATGGACGAGGCTACCTCCTCCATCGATACCCGTACCGAGCGTTTGGTGCAAAGCGGCATGGATGCACTGATGAAGGGCAGAACGGTCTTCGTCATCGCTCACCGCCTGTCCACCATCATGAATTCCGATTGCATTATGGTGCTCGATCACGGTCATATCATTGAGCGTGGCACTCACGACGATCTGATTGCTCAGAAGGGCACTTATTACCAACTCTACACCGGCGCATTTGAGCTGGAGTAAAACCACAGAGCCGACCCGACCGGGTCGGCTCTTTTCATCCCCAGATCCCCCCTGAATTTCTGGTTGACAATCGTTTTTAACAGGTGTATAATTCAAAATGTTCATGTGCAACGACCATTTCATATCCTTTTCCTGCGTTTGGAGGACGCATTTTATGATACATATTGACCATGTGACCAAAGAATTTAAAAAAGTCATCAAAAAAACCGGTCTTGCCGGTTCTGTCCAATCTCTGTTTCACAGGGAGTACGAAACGCTGAAAGCAGTGGACGACATTTCCTTCCATGTGGGCCGGGGAGAAATTCTGGGCTTTATCGGCGCTAATGGTGCAGGTAAATCCACCACCATTAAAATGCTCACCGGCATTCTCACGCCCACTTCCGGCACCATCCAGATCGACGGAAAAGACCCCTCCAAAAACCGCACCAAGTATGTCAAGGAGATCGGCGTGGTATTCGGTCAGCGGACACAGCTGTGGTGGGATCTGCCTTTGAGCGAGACTTTCTCCGTGCTTAAAGAGATCTATCAGGTGGATGAAGCCGATTTCAAGGCTCGTCTGGGCTTTCTGAATGAAGTTCTGGAGCTGGATGACTTTATCAAAAGCCCGGTGCGGACCCTGTCTCTGGGTCAGCGAATGCGGGCAGACCTGGCAGCCAGCATGATCCACAATCCCAAGGTGCTGTTTCTGGATGAGCCGACCATCGGCCTTGATGTGGCTGTGAAAAACAGCATCCGTCAGGCCATCACCCACATCAACGAGCAGGAAAAGACCACCATCATCCTGACCACCCATGACCTCAACGACATCGAGACCCTCTGTAAGCGGATCGTCATGATCGACAAAGGCCGCATTATGTACGACGGTGATCTGCTGGAAATGAAGCACCACTACGGTCGCTTCCGCCAGATCGATTTATCCCTGAACAACAGTGACGATCTTGACCGGCTTTCCCTGCCGGAACACACCAAAATTGAGCGTAACAAGGAGCTAATCACCCTGACCTTTGACTCCGATGCTACCCCGGTGGACAAAATGCTGTCCCAGATTTTGAGCAGCGTCAGCGTTAAGGATATTGCCGTGGGCGATGTGAATATTGAGGAGATCGTCCGCCGGATGTATGCCAAGGAGGACAGCCTATGATCGCCCGATGCAAACGGTTTTTAAACACCTATAAGGGGTTTGCCCGGG
>CAZJCA010000037.1:0-14677 GCA_964544505.1 uncultured Oscillospiraceae bacterium | reverse complement strand
CATCAAGGGCGACTTCTCATCTTTATTTGGTTCACATCATTTTAGCACATACAATTGAAAGAAAAAAGTTCACTTGTCCTTGCCTCATTGAAAAAATGTAAAAAAACCAAGAACATTTTGCAAAAAATGAAAAATTGTTATTGTCATTTTCCGTTTCATCATATAAAATAGTGGGGATAAGAGAGAAGGAGGGATTTGATTTGTCTGAAATCAAATACAAGCGTATCCTGTTAAAGGTCAGTGGCGAGGCCCTTGCCGGCGAGAAACACCATGGCCTGGATTTTGACATTATTGGCGGTGTCTGCCAGAGCATCAAGACCTGCGTGGAACTGGGTGTCCAGGTGGGTGTGGTCATCGGTGCCGGTAACTTCTGGCGTGGCGTAAAGGACGGTGCAGATAAAATGCAGCGTTCCCATGCCGATGCCATGGGCATGCTGGGCACAGTGATGAACTGTATCGCTGTGGCTGATGCACTGGAAAAACACGGCGTGGAAGCCAGAGTTTTAAGTGCTGTGGAAATGAATAAGTTTTGCGAGTATTTTACCCGTGATACCGCAGACCGCTATCTGAATGAGGGGAAGGTTGTCCTGTTTGCGGCAGGTACGGGCAATCCCTACTTCTCCACCGATACCGGCGCAGTGCTGCGTGGGGTGGAGATCGAAGCGGATGCCATTTTGATGGCGAAGAATATCGATGCCATCTATTCTGCTGACCCCAAGAAGGATCCCAATGCGGTCCGTTACAGCCAGTTGACCTATGGGGAAGCACTGGCAAAGAATTTGAAAGCCACCGATATTACTGCCATGGCTTTGGCGATGGACAATGATATGACCATGGTCTGCTTTGGCCTGGATGAAGAAAACAGCATCTTGCGTGTGGTTCGGGGCGAAGCGATCGGAACTACCGTTAAAAATGAGTTTTAAGGAGGATACTTAAATGAGCGTTGATTTTAAGGAATATGGAAGAAGAATGGATAAGACTCTGGAGCATCTGGGCGAGGAGTTCGGCGCAGTTCGTGCAGGCCGTGCAAATGCCAAGGTTCTGGATCGTATCACTGTTGAATACTATGGTAGCGAGACCCCTCTAGCAGGTGTTGCCACCATTTCCTCTCCCGATGCCCGTACTCTGGTGATCTCCCCCTGGGATACCAAGTTGCTGAAAGACATTCAGAAGGCGATCCAGATGTCCGATCTGGGCATTAACCCTCAGAACGATGGTCGTGTGATCCGTTTGACCTTCCCTCAGCTGACGGAGGATCGTCGTAAGGAATTGGTCAAGCAGATCAAAAAGTACGCCGAGGATGCAAAGGTCGCTATGCGTAACATTCGCCGGGACGGCATGGACTATGTGAAGAAGCTGAAGAAGAACAGCGAGATCACAGAAGACGATCAGAAGAAGGCTGAAAAGGATCTGCAGGATCTGCTGGATAAGTACATCAAGAAGGTGGACGATGCCACAGCAGCCAAGGAAAAGGAATTGATGGCACTGTAATCGGTGTTATACTGCGGGGGCGTTCTGCGCCCCCGCTGCCTTGTATCATAATAAAGAAAGGGGTAGCGTATATGTCTACTGAAAAGCTGCCCGCTCCGCAGCATATTGCCATCATTATGGACGGCAATGGCCGCTGGGCAAAAAAACGGGGATTGCCCCGTAAAGCCGGTCATAAGGCCGGTGCGGAAACCTTCCGCCGCATTGCCGCTCACTGTAACGATTTGGGCGTCAAGTACCTGACAGTATATGCCTTTTCTACGGAAAACTGGAAACGGGAAGAGGACGAGGTTTCTTCCATCATGTTGCTTTTGGAACGATACCTGAAAGAAGTGCTCCGAGATATGGAGAAAAACCGTATCCGCTTCCGTGTCTTCGGGGATTTGAGTCGTTTGTCGCCCAAATTGCAGAAGCTTTGCCGGGAGGCAATGGAAAAATCCAGTGTGTATCATGAGTCTCAGGTGAATTTTTGCCTGAACTACGGTGGACGGGATGAGATCGTCCGTGCGGCTCGTGCCTTTGCAGCTGATGTGGCAGCAGGGAAGTGCAGTGCTGATGATTTGACAGAACTGAAATTTGAAAACTATTTGGACTCTGCAGGGGTACCTGACCCCGAACTGGTGATCCGCCCCTCCGGGGAACTGCGCACCAGCAATTTCCTGCCCTGGCAGAGTGCCTATTCTGAATATGTGTTTATGGATGTGCTTTGGCCTGATTTTTCTGACGAGGATCTGGACAAAGCCATTGAAGAATACCATCGGCGAAATCGCCGTTTTGGAGGTGTGTGAGTATGAAAACACGAATCATTTCCGGAGCGGTGTTTGTGGTGGTTTTGGCGCTTACCTTTTTTGTTGCTCCACAGTGGGTGACGGCAATCACAATGGCGGCCATGACAGCCCTTGCTTCTTATGAACTGCTGCATACAACAGGACTTGTAAAAGAGCTGAATTTGAACATCTATTCTGCATTGATGGCGGTTTTTATCACCTTCTGGAGTTATTTGGGCTGCAATCATGCAGTGCTGGTGCTGGGAATTTTGGTATATACCATGCTCCTTTTCAGTGAACTGCTGTTTACATCCGGAAAAGTTTCGGTGGAAAAACTGTGCTACTGCCTGCTTTCCGGTCTTGTGATCCCGTTTCTACTGACGGCGCTGCTGCGTATCCGGATAGATTATCATTGGAGCATCCTGCTGATTCCCTTTATTATGGCCTATTGCTCTGATACAGGTGCCTACTTTGTGGGTGTGTTTTTGGGCAAGCATAAAATGTGTCCTACCATCAGCCCGAAGAAGACCTGGGAGGGCTTTGTTGGCGGTATTTTGATTGCTTCTGCCAGTATGATGATTTTTGCGCTGGTACTGGATCGGCAGGGCTATGAAGTCAATTATCTGCTGGCGGCGGTTTATGGTCTTGTTGGATCTGTTTGCAGTGTGTTTGGTGATTTGAATATGTCTGTCATCAAACGCCAGACAGGTATCAAAGACTATGGCAAACTCATCCCCGGACACGGCGGTATTTTGGATCGATTTGACTCTGTGATGATCACGGCGCCTTTGACAGAAGCGCTGCTGCTGATCATCCCCTTTATGGTGTAAATTATGGTAAAATGTGTTTCGATTTTGGGCTCCACCGGCTCTATTGGTCGGCAGAGTTTGGATATTATCAGCCGACTGCCGGAGGTGAAGGTGGCGGCGTTGACGGCTTCTACCAGTGTGGAGCGGATGGCACAGCAGTGCCGTGAATTTCAACCGGAACTGGCGGTGATGGCAACAGAGGAAGCTGCTGCGCAACTGCAGGTTGCTATTTCTGACCTGCCTACCCGGATCGCTTGGGGTGAGCAAGGGCTGATCGAAGCTGCCACGCTACCGCAGGTTGACTGTGTGATCACAGCTGTGGTCGGCATGATCGGCTTAAAGCCGACTCTTGCTGCCATTCGCGCAGGCAAGCGTATTGGCCTCGCAAACAAGGAAACACTGGTGTGTGCTGGCGAATTGGTCATGGCTGAGGCGGAAAAATACGAAGCAGAGGTCGTCCCGGTAGACTCGGAGCATTCTGCAATTTTCCAGTGCCTGATGGGATCTCACAGTCCCAAAGAGGTAAAGAAAATCATTCTGACCTGTTCCGGTGGCCCTTTCTTCGGCCAAAACAGGGAGCAACTGGCGGTTGCCACCAAGGCAGATGCCCTGCGCCATCCCAACTGGAAAATGGGACCGAAAATCACCATTGACTGCGCCACATTGATGAACAAGGGTCTGGAAGTGATCGAGGCCATGCGACTTTATCACCTGCCGTTGGAACAGGTGGAAGTGGTCATTCATCGCCAAAGCATCGTTCATTCTCTTGTCGAGTTTATCGACGGTGCGGTAATGGCACAAATGGGCGCGCCGGATATGCGCCTTCCCATCCAGCTGGCGATCACTTACCCGGAGCGAACGGTGTGTCCTGTGGATGCCCTGGATCTGACCTCCTGTGGCGCATTGACCTTTGTAAAGCCGGATCTGGAGACCTTTCCCTGTTTGCGTCTTGCTATGGACTGCGCTAAGAAGGGCGGCACGGCCTGCCCTGTGATGAATGGAGCAAACGAAGAAGCAGTTGCCCTGTTCCTGGAGGATAAGATCGGATTTTATGACATTTACGATCTGGTTGCCGGAGCGGTGGAGACTGTACCCTTTGTCAAAGAACCCGATCTGGAACAGATTCTGGAAGCGGATCGTCTTGCACGGCAGTATGTGCGGACACATTTCTAATTTTTGAGGATTTTTATGAGCATTATTTTCGCAATTCTGATTTTTAGTTTCCTGATTTTTATTCACGAATTTGGTCATTTCATTACAGCCAAGCTGTCCGGTGTACAGGTCAATGAGTTCTCTATGTTCATGGGGCCTGCCATTTGGAAAAAGCAAAAAGGGGAGACCCTTTATTCTATTCGCTGCATCCCCATCGGCGGCTACTGCACCATGGAAGGCGAGGACGGCGACAGTGAGAATCCACGCTCCTTCGGCAATGCGGCCTGGTGGAAACGGCTGATCATCCTGATCGCCGGAGCAGCCATGAATTTTATCGCAGGTCTTTTGATCGTGGCACTGCTGTATGCCCCTGCAAAAGGCTTTGTTGCTCCTGTTATTGACCATTTTGAAGACTTCGCTACTGTCAATGGCGAAAATGGTCTGCAAGCAGGTGACCGTTTTGTGGAGATCAACGGCGAGAAGATCTATCTTGCCAGTGATGTGGATATGATGCTCTCCCTCCATCCCGGTGACTATCACGATATTGTGGTAGAACGGGATGGAAAAAGGGTGGAACTGGATCACTTCTATCTGGAACGCCATGAGATCACTTATGAAGATGGCACGACGGCGAAGTTGATCGGTTTTTCCTTCTCCACCGTGAAAGCGACTTTTGCCAATAAGCTGGACACCACCTGGAAAACCTGCGCCAACTGGGTGCGTACGGTTCGTCTGAGCTTGCAGATGCTGCTGACCGGTGAGGCCAGTTTCTCCCAGATGTCCGGTCCTGTGGGCATTGTGCAGCAGATGGGGGAAGTAGCCAATGCTTCAGCAAACTGGGTGGCGGCCCTTGAAAACTTACTGTATTTCGGTGCATTTTTGGCGGTGAACCTGGCAGTGATGAATTTGCTGCCCATTCCGGCACTGGACGGCGGTCGTGTAGTATCTTTGCTGCTGACCGTTGCCATCGAAAAAATGACCAAAAAGAAACTGGATCCCAAATATGAGGGCTATATCCATGCAGCTGGTATGGTGCTGCTGCTGGGACTGATGGCCGTCATCATGCTCAAGGATATTATTTTCATTTTCAAATAAAAAAGGAGAGAGAACCATGACCAGACAGATAGATGTTGGCGGTGTGAAGATCGGCGGCGGTGCGCCTGTAGTCATCCAGTCCATGCTCAATACCAAGACCACCGATGTAGAGGGATCTTTGTCGCAAATTCGGGCACTGAAAACGGCTGGATGTCAAATTGCCCGGCTGTCTGTTCAGAATATGGAGGCAGCCCGGGGCTTTGCCCAGATTTGTCAGGAAAGCCAGCTGCCTTTGGTTGCGGATATCCATTTTGATTACAAGCTGGCAATTGCCGCTGCCGAAGGTGGTGCATCCAAGATCAGGATCAATCCCGGCAATATTGGTGGAGAAGATCGGGTAAAAGCGGTGGTGGATGTGTGTAAAGACAAGCACATTCCGATTCGCATTGGCGTCAATGGTGGCAGCCTGGACAAAAGACTGCTGGAAAAATACGGTCACCCCACAGCAGAAGCCTTAGTAGAAAGTGCATTTGAGCATTTGGAACTGCTGGAAAAGTTCGGTTTCTACGATACCTGTCTTTCCATGAAATCCTCTACGGTGCCGACCATGGTGGAAGCTGCCCGTCTGTTCCGCAGTAAGTGCGATTATCCGCTGCACATCGGTGTGACGGAGACCGGCCCGGTGAGAATGGGCATGATCAAATCTGCCATGGGCATTGGCGCGCTTCTGCTGGATGGCATCGGCGATACCATTCGTGTGAGCCTGACGGATGACCCTGTGCAGGAAGTGTATGCGGCAAAAGATATTTTGAAAGCCGCCGGTCTGCGCAAAGAAGGTGTTAATATTATTTCCTGCCCCACTTGCGGACGGACGAGGATCGATCTGATTGGCCTGGTAAATCGGGTGGATGATGCATTGAAAGATTGCCCCAAGCCCATTACCGTGGCTGTGATGGGTTGTGTGGTCAACGGCCCGGGAGAAGCCCGGGAAGCTGACATCGGCATTGCCGGTGGCGATGGCTGGGGCATGATTTTTGAAAAGGGAGAGCAGGTGGAAAAGCTTCCCTATGACGAGCTTTTGCCCGCACTGCTCAAGAGAATAGAAAACCTGTAAGATATGAGTAAGACTGTTTTATTTTTAGATATGTTCCCGGATTATCAGCCGCCTGATGCACTGCGTGCAGTGCTTTCTCAGGCGGCTATCGCCGCTGCGGACATCGATCCCATTGCACAGCGTGTCCATGTGGCGCTGCACAGTGAAGCGTATATTCCGCTGCGACTTTTGAAAGAAGTTTCCAAGCAATTGCAGGATAGCTATGGCCTGCGCCAGCTGGAACTGACGGCTACTCATCCGGCAGATCAGATGCAGAAAATGGAAAATGAAGAACTGCGGGATCTGTTTGTAGAAGAAAATTCTTTGAACCGTGGTGCCCTTGCCGGTGCAAAATGGAAATGGGAGGGAGATAAACTGACGGTTCAGCTGGTGGGTAACGGTGTGAAACAGCTGCAAGAGGCAGTGCCTGCTGTCCAAACGCAGATCCGCCAGCGTTTTGCAGTGCCTGTGACCATTGAATTTGAGGCCGGACAGGCGCTGGAGGGGAAAGAGCTGTTTGCCGCTATGGAAAAAATGCGGGATCAGGCTATGGCTGCTGTTTCCGTTGCTCCTTCGTCTGCCGAGCAGAAGAAAGCAGCACCGCAGCCGGAAACCACGACCTTCTACGGCAAGCCCTTCAAGGGGCAGGCTGTTGCCATGAAAGATCTGAATTTGGACATGGGCAGTGTGATCGTTGAGGGCAAGGTGTTTGCCGTGGAGCATAAGGAACTGAAAAAGCGAAACGCCTGGGTGGTCAATTTCGATATGACAGACAACACCGGCTCTATTCGCATCAATCGGTTCATGGAAGCCAATGAAGCAAAGCCCATTCTGGAAAATGTGAATGTGGGTTCGGTGCTTCGTGTGCAGGGCAAACTGATGATCAATCAGTTTGACAATGAGACGGTGATGAAACCTTTTGCCATGATGCCCGGCTCCATGCCCAAGCGAAAGGATACTGCACCCGGAGAGAAGCGTGTGGAGCTGCATTTGCATACCACCATGAGTTCTATGGATGCGTTGACAGATGTAGGCGCTGCGGTCAAGCAGGCTGCTGCATGGGGACACCGTGCCATCGCCATCACCGATCACGGCTGCGCCCAGTCTTTCCCCGATGCGATGAAAGCGGCATCCAAGGCAAAAGTGGCCGGTACAGATGAAAATATCAAGATCATTTACGGCTGTGAAGGCTACTATGTCAACGATGTGGATGACCGGATCGTAGTCCATGGCAGTCAGGACATGGGCTTTGATCAGGAGTATGTGGCTTTTGATCTGGAGACAACCGGCCTTTCTTCTCAGACGGATCGCATTATCGAAATCGGTGCGGTGGTGATGAAGGGGGGCAAGGAAGTAGATCGCTTCCAGACCTTTGTGGATCCCGGTCGAAAACTGGACAAAACCATTGTGGACTTGACCGGTATTTCTGACGATATGCTGGTTGGTGCGCCGAAAATCGAGGAAGTGCTGCCAAAATTCATGGAATTTGTGGCAGGAAGGGTACTTGTTGCCCATAATTCCGAGTTTGACACCGGTTTTATTCGGGCGGAATGTCAGCGGCAGGGGATCGCTTATCATTTCACATCTGCGGACACCCTGATTTTGTCGCAAAATCTACTGTCCCACCTGGGTAAGTTCAAGCTGGATATCGTTGCCAATGCCCTGAGCCTGCCGGAATTCAACCACCATCGGGCGGCGGATGATGCAGTGACCTGCGGCATGATCATGGACAGGCTTTTAAAGCAGCTGGAAGAAGAGCACGATATTCACAGCCTGCAAGCCATCAATCCTGCCATGACAGCGCTGCGCTCCAAGGGAAGAATTGACAACCGCAAGGCACGGCATATTATTCTATTTGCAAAAAATCAGCAGGGACTTCGCAATCTGTACCATCTGATCTCCGATGCAAATCTCAAATACTTCAAGCGTGTACCAAGAATGCCCAAATCCGAGCTTTTGGAACTGCGTGAAGGTCTGATCATCGGTTCTGCCTGTGAAGCAGGTGAGTTGTTTCAGGCAATTTTGGACGGCAAGAGCGATGACGAACTGAAGCGGATCGCTTCGTTCTACGATTTTCTGGAGATCCAGCCTATCGCCAACAACCGTTTCATGCTGGCAAACGAAAAGTATAAGGCACAGACCGACGAAGATTTGCGAGATTATAACCGTACCATCGTCCGGCTGGGCGAAGAATTGGGCAAACCTGTGGTTGCCACGGGAGATGTCCACTTTCTAAATCCGGAGGATGAGATCTATCGACATATTTTGCTGGCGACCAAGGGCTTTGAAGATGCGGACAAGGATAACCCCCTGTATTTCCGCACCACCGACGATATGCTGGCAGAATTCTCCTATCTGGGAGAGGAAAAGGCACACGAAGTGGTCATCACCAATCCCAACCGCATTGCGGATATGGTGGAGTCTCTGCGGCCTGTGCCTCATAATCTGTTTGCGCCGAAGATCGAAAATTCTGTGGAAGATCTAAAATCTCTGGTTTACGGCAAATTTCACCGCCTTTACGGCGATAATCCTCCGGAAATCTTCCAAAAGCGTGTGGAAACGGAACTGCACGACATTATTTCCTGTCACTACGATGTGATTTATATGTCTGCTCAGAAACTGGTGCAAAACTCCCTGGAGCACGGCTATTTGGTTGGCTCCCGTGGCTCCGTTGGTTCGTCCATCGTGGCCTATATGTCCGGCATTACGGAAGTTAATTCCTTCCCACCCCACTATCGATGCCCCAATCCTGCCTGTAAGCATACGATTTTGGAAGTGCCCAAGGACATCAACTGCGGTGCGGACCTGCCGGATATGGATTGCCCGCTGTGCGGCACACGGCTGGAAAAGGATGGATTCAACATTCCTTTTGAAACATTCCTGGGATTCGGCGGCGATAAAGTGCCGGATATTGACCTGAATTTCTCCGGCGAATATCAGGCCAATGCCCACGCTTACTGTATCGAAATGTTTGGTTCGTCCCATGTGTTCCGAGCCGGAACCATTGGCACGGTGGCAGAAAAAACCGCCTATGGTTATGTGAAAAAGTATTTGGAAGAACGGGGCAAGACCGCTTCCGGTGCAGAAAAGAATCGTCTGGCAGCCGGATGTGTGGGTGTGCGCCGTACCACAGGCCAGCACCCCGGCGGTCTGGTGGTTATTCCTCAGGAAAACGAGATCTGGGATTTCTGCCCGGTGCAGCATCCGGCAGACGATCCCAATGCCGACCAGATCACCACCCATTTTGAATATCACTCCATGGAAGAAAACCTTCTGAAGCTGGATATGCTGGGACATGATGACCCCACCATGATCCGATATATGGAAGATCTGACCGGAGTGGATGCCCAGAAAATTCCTCTGGACGATAAAGACACCATGTCCATCTTTACATCGTCGAAAGTTCTGGGATACGAGGACGACAAGATCCTTGGACCCACAGGCGCTGTGGCTGTGCCGGAATTTAACACCCGGTTTACCCGTGGCGTTTTGCTGGACACCATGCCGGATAAGTTTGATACGCTGCTTCGAATTTCCGGCTATACCCACGGCACCGATGTGTGGCTGGGCAACGCAAAAGACCTCATCATGTCCGGCACAGCAAAACCCCATGAAACCGTAGGCTGTCGTGACGATATTATGATCTACCTGATCTCCATGGGCTTGCCGGAAAAGCGTTCCTTTAAGATCATGGAAGCGGTGCGAAAGGGCAGAGGTCTGCCCGAGGGCGCAGAGGAAGAAATGAAAGCCGCCGGCGTGCCGGACTGGTATATTACCTCCTGCAAGAAGATCAAGTATCTGTTCCCCAAGGCCCACGCCGTTGCCTATGTTATGATGGCTTTCCGCATTGCATGGTTCAAAGTGTATCATCCCTTGGCATTCTATGCGGCCTACTTCTACCGCCGCAGCCAGAAGGGCGGCTTTGATGCCGTGCTGATGACCAAGGGCATGGATACGGTGCTTGCCAATATCAACGCCATTGAAAGCAACGAAAATGCCACCGATAAGGACGAAGATCTGCTGACCACCCTGGAAGTGGCTTATGAATACTATCTGCGTGGGTTTGAATTTTTGCCCATCAGCCTGTATGAAAGCCATGCTACCCGTTTCCAGGTGAAAGATGGTAAGCTTCTGCCACCCTTTGTGGCTATTTCCGGCCTTGGCGAAAGTGCGGCATGGGACTTGATGGAGGGAAGAAAGGACAAGCAGTTTATTTCCATTGAAGAAGTAGCTGCGGCCTGCCCGAAAGTGTCCAAGACTCATATTCAAATGCTGAAAGAGGCCGGTGCCTTTGGCGACCTGCCCGACACCAGCCAGATCACATTGTTCTAACAAAATTGCCCGGCATGGAAAACCATGCCGGGCAGTTGTTACTTTTCGTCGTAAGTCAGAACTTCTTTTGCAATATACACAGGTCTGTTTTTGCTTTGCTCAAAGGTGCGGCCTACATATTCACCGATAATGCCGATGCACAGCAGCTGCACGCCGCCCAGCAGCAAAATCAACACGATGATGGTGGCATAGCCGGGAACAGCAATGCCCCAAATCAGCTTTTGCAGAACGACGATCACAAGATACACGGCAGCGGCTAAGGCAGTAAGCACACCGAGATAGGTTGCTAACCGCAGGGGAGCGGTGGAGAAGCCGATAATGCCATCGATGGCGTAGTTGGCAAGCTTTCGAAAGCTCCATTTGGTTGTTCCGGCGTTACGCGCACAGGCAGTGTAGGGAATGTATTCCGTTTCATAGCCTACCCAGGAGAAGATGCCCTTGCTGAAGCGGTGGTATTCTTTCAATTCCAAAATACTGTCCCGAACGCTGCGGCGGAAAGTACGGAAATCGCTGGCATCTGCCTTTAGTTTGACGGTTGACAGGCGGTTAATGATGGAGTAAAATGATTTTTTAAAGAAGGAAAGAACTTTGCCTTCCCCCCGGCGATCCTGATAGGCCGCTACCATGTCGATCTCCGGTTTTTTATCCAGAATATTTACCATGTCCCGAACGATTTCCGGCCTTTGCTGCAAATCGGCATCGATGAGGGAGATATATTCGCCGCTGGCGTGCTCTAACCCGGCAAAAAGACCGGCTTCCTTGCCGAAATTTCGGGAAAAAGAGACCACTTTTATGGGACAGGCCTGTTTGGCATGGAGTTTTTTCAGATTGTGCAAGGTGGCGTCCCGGCTGCCGTCGTTGATAAAAACGATTTCGTAATCGTAGCCACAGCCGTCAAAGGCGGTGATCACCGTATCGTGAAAAGCGGCTACATTTTCTGCTTCGTTGTAGCAGGGGACGATCAGGGATAGCTTCATAAAATGCGCTCCTGTCAAGTTGATTGATACTATTATACCACTTTTTGACTTATCGTCAAGAATGAAGTAGGAGAGATAGAGATGTTCAAAATCGAGACTCATTTGCATACCTGTTATTCCAGTTCCTGCGGTCAGCTGACCGCTGAACAGATCGTAGAAGGATATCTGGCGGCAGGCTATTCCGGCCTGATCGTTACCGATCACTATAACCGGGATACATTTCAAATGTTTCACATGGATACGACAAGACCCGCTGCGCATCTGCAAGCTTTTTTACAGGGGTATGAGAAGCTGAAAGAAGCAGCAGAAAAGCAGGGATTGAAAGTCTATCGTGGGGCAGAGGTGCGCTTTGACGGTAGCTGGAATGACTATCTGCTCTATGGTTATTCTGATGATCTGCTCCGTGATTCGGAGGCGGTGTTTACTATGGGGGTGGAAGCCTTCTATGAAAAATGCAAGGCAGATGGTGCGATTCTCATTCATGCCCACCCTTACCGCAACGGCGGTCAGCCTACCACAGCGAAAGCCCTGGATGGGGTGGAGGTGCAGAATATGAACCACCATCACGACAATCGCAACGATCTTGCACTGGCCTTTGCACGAGAAAATGGATTGTTGGAAACTTCTGGATCAGACTGCCACGAAATTGCGCATATCGGCAACGGCGGTATTCTGGTGGCAGAGCTGCCGGAGGATGATCGGGCACTGGTTGCGCTGCTTCGGAGCAGAAATTACAAACTTATTTGAATTTGATATTGACAGATTGCCGCAAATATGGTAACTTTATACCAATAAATGCGAAGAAGGGGAGTTTTCCCATCACGCCTTTTCAGAGAGTGGACGGTTGGTGCAAGTTCACATTGGCAGATGGTAATTGTCGCCCCGGAGCTTGCTTCCTGAAAATGCAGTAGGGAAGTGCGGGTCAGCCCGTTACAGCTATAGAGTGCCCGAGTATTCGGGAATTCAGGTGGTACCACGGAAAATGTCTATTTTTCGCCCTGAGAGTATGTGCTCTCAGGGCGTTTTTCATTTTGAGGAGTGATTTTATGAAAGAACTACCGAAGATTTATGAGCCCCAACAGGTAGAAAACGAGATCTACCAGATGTGGGAAAAAGGCGGCTACTTTAAGCCCCAGGGTAAGGAAGGCGCCAAGCCCTTCACCATCGTCATGCCCCCACCCAATGTTACTGGCCAGCTGCACATGGGTCACGCGATGGACGCAACATTGCAGGATACGCTGATCCGTTTTAAGCGGATGCAGGGTTATGATGCTCTGTGGGTGCCCGGTGTTGACCATGCAGGTATTGCCACCCAGATCAAGGTGGAAGAGGAGCTGCGTGTAAAGGAAGGCATCACTCGCTACGATCTGGGGCGTGAAAAGTTCCTGGAGCGGGTATGGGACTGGAAACACAAGTACGGCAACCGGATCGTCGAGCAGCAGAAGAAGCTGGGCGCATCCTGCGACTGGGATCGTGCTCGCTTTACCATGGACGAAGGCTGCTCCAAGGCTGTGCGTGAAGTGTTTGTTTCCCTGTATGAAAAGGGACTGATCTACAAGGGTAGCCGGATCATAAACTGGTGTCCCAACTGTGTCACGGCTTTGTCTGATGCAGAAGTGGAATATGTGGATAAGCCCGGTCATCTGTGGCACATCCGTTATCCTCTGGCAGATGGCAGCGGTGAAGTGATCGTGGCTACCACCCGTCCGGAGACCATGCTGGGCGACAGCGGTGTGTGTGTCAACCCCAACGATGAGCGTTATAAAGATATTGTCGGCAAGAAAGTCATTCTGCCCTTGGTGAACAAGGAAATCCCTGTGGTTGCCGATGATTACGCCGAAATGGAATTTGGCACCGGCTGCGTGAAAATGACTCCTGCCCACGACCCCAACGACTTTGAAGTTGGCCTGCGGCACAATCTGGAAGTGATCCGGGTGCTGGATGACAACGGCAAGGTCAATGAATTTGGCGGAAAGTACGAAGGCATGGATCGCTATGAAGCCAGAAAGGCCATTGTTGCTGACCTGGAAGCCGGCGGCTATCTGGTCAAGATCGAAGATCATGCGCACAATGTGGGTACCTGCTACCGCTGCCACAATGATGTGGAGCCTATCATTTCTGCCCAGTGGTTCGTGAAGATGAAGCCTCTGGCAGAAAAGGCCATTGAAGTGGTGAAAGAGGGCCAGACCAAGTTCGTTCCCGACCGCTTCTCCAAGACCTATATGAACTGGATGGAAAATGTCCGTGACTGGTGTATTTCCCGTCAGCTGTGGTGGGGCCACCAGATCCCTGCCTGGACTTGTGCTGATTGCGGTCACATTACCGTTTCCCGTGAAGATGCCTGCACCTGCGAAAAGTGCGGCAGCACCAAGATCACCAGAGAAGAAGATGTGCTGGATACCTGGTTTAGCTCCGCCTTGTGGCCCTTTGAGACGCTGGGCTGGCCTGAAAAGACGGAAGACCTTGCCAAGTTCTATCCTACAAGCGTGCTGGTCACCGGCTATGATATCATTTTCTTCTGGGTGGCAAGAATGATCTTCTCCGGCTGCGAGCATACCGGTCAGACACCTTTCCACACGGTACTCATCCACGGCCTGGTTCGTGACAATCAGGGTAGAAAGATGAGTAAGTCTCTGGGCAACGGCATCGATCCGCTGGAAATGATCGATAAGTATGGCTGTGATGCGCTGCGAATGAACATGGTCACCGGCAACTCTCCCGGAAACGATATGCGTTTCTATGTGGAGCGGTGCGAGGCCATGCGTAACTTTGCCAACAAGCTGTGGAACGCCAGCCGTTATGTCATGATGAACCTGAAAGAAGGCGCTGTCAACCAGCTGCCTGCCATGGAAAATCTGGAAATTGCCGACAAGTGGGTGCTGTCCAAGCTGAACAGCCTGATCGCTGAGGTCACCGAAAATCTGGACAAGTATGAATTGGGTGTTGCCGTTCAGAAAATCTATGACTTTATCTGGGATACCTACTGCGACTGGTATATTGAGCTGACCAAGGCTCGTCTGTACT
>CAZJCA010000036.1:0-15260 GCA_964544505.1 uncultured Oscillospiraceae bacterium | reverse complement strand
TTTTCCTGCATTATTCCGAAATTGGGGCTTGACTTTTAATAGTTAGTCTTTCAAGTCATCGTTTATAGACCCATTATAGCACAGTTTCAACAAAATGCCAGAGGGAAACCGTACCATCACCTGTAAAATAAAAGTAGACACCCACATGTTTGTGAGTGTCTACTTTCAGTTTATGGGTGCAACGGCCTGTACCGATGCCCGTTTTTGTTTTACAGAGAGAAGGCTACCAGAGCTACATCCTTGCCCAGCTTCTTGGACAGCAGTGCTTCCAGCTCGGTGATCTTTGCCAGGGCCTCTGCATCGTCGTTCAGAGAAGCGTAGCTGATGGGGCTGTAAGCCACCAGAGAAACTTCCTTGCCGGTCTTGGCAGCCAGTTCCTTCTCCAGTGCGGTGATGGAGCTGAGCAGCTCTTCGTTGCCGTTCAGGTTCGTATAAGTTGCGTTCATATTATGATCCTCCATAAATCGTTTGATTGTTCCCAGATTATATCACTTGCATCCCGGAGGAAAAGTGAATAAATTGTAAATACCAATGGAAAATAACAGGCGGATCTCTTGAACATTTTCATGCAGCTTGCTATAATAGCAAGGAAAGGGGTGCGTCAAATGACAGATATGGAGCTTATTAAGCTGGCGGAAAGCCAGGGCTTTTCTGCGGCAGTGATCGATGTTCGGGATGTTCCTGTGGATGGCAAATTTCGTCCCTTCTGTGAGGAAAACCTCTGTGGACAGTACAATTCCAACTACTCCTGCCCACCGACCTGTGGTACGGTGGAGCAGATGCATGAAAAGATTCTGGAAGGGGAGAAGGCACTGGTGCTCAAAAGCCAGTGGCCGATTGAAAGCTATCAGGATCTTGAAGGCATTCGCATGGGAAAATCCACCCATAACAACGCCATGTTGCAGCTAAATGAGATCTTGCAAAAGGAAGGCTACCATGGGCTGTGCGCCGGAGGAAGCTGCTGTTCTCTGTGTGAGCCCTGCCACATGGTAAGCGGACAGCCTTGCGCTTTTCCGGAACTGCGCTTTAGCTGTATGTCAGCCTACTGTGTGGATGTGGCACAGCTTGCCAAGCGGTGCGGCATGGAATTTGTATGGGATACCCAGATGCTCTACATCTACGGAATGATCGTCTTGCGAAAGGCATAAGGTTGCGCCCCGGAATCTCCGGGGCGTAATTTTTATACGAATTCTACGGAAGAACCCTTAAAGGAACGGTTTGTTTTGACGGCGATATAATTTCTGGGGATGGGCACGGTGGTTGAACCTAAGCAGACGGGGGCGTAGGTTTGTCCGTCGATGCGGTAGCATATTTTGTCGTCTTCTACCTCTTGGTCGAGAACCATGACAATATAATCTTTCAGAACCCGAAATTCGTCGATAACATGAGCAACCATAATGTGACCTCCCTGTGTTTTCTTTTGATGACCTTATTATACACCAGGAAAACATAAAAAGCGACACTTATTTTTGCGAAAAGAAAAAGAGTCGCAAAAATACGACTCTTTAATATTTGAGGTCAATGGAGTGCAGCGGCGGCGTGGGCCTTGTAGCGTTCGACCACATGGGAAGGGGAGAGAATGGACATTTCGCCGGCAAACTGGAACACCCAGCCCCAAAACACGGGGCTGATTCGCACCCGGACGGTGGCGATGCATCGATCGCCGGAAGCCATCATTTTGGTATCCTCGCCAAATTTGTCGTATACCGCACCGATGAGACTGCGCTGGAATTCCAGCACCACATCCGTTGGTTCGCCGCCGTACATTTTGAAGGCCTGTTCGGTGTATTCTGCCACCTGGTTGCGCAGTTCAATGGCTTTTTCGCCGCAGGGCTCGTCCAAAACTTCCACACTGTCCATCCGATCGACTCGGTAGTTGGAGGTGCTGTCGTGCCGGGAAGAGTAGCAGGTGAGGTAGTAATTATCTTCGTTAAAGACCAGGGCGACAGGCTCGACCACATAGCGGTGACCCTCCCGGCGGTAGATACGCTGACCGTTTTCGTCCAGGTCAAAGTAGCGGAAGAGGATCTTTTTTTGCCGAAGGATGGCATCTTCCAAATCATCCACATTGTAGAAGATCCGCTCGTTGCTGTGCTTTCGGGTGTTAAAGGCCACCATGCTCCGTGTCAAAACTTCTCCTCGATGGGAGCCTGCCAGGGCAGCCAGTTTGGTGATCAGCTCCTGGGACTTTTTCTCCGTGATGAAACTGGAAGCGTGAACCGCATCGATCAGAATTTTCAGCTCCGGGACACTGAAGCTCCGGTCTTCCACATAGTAGCCCTTTTCGTGACCGACCATGGTGGACATGACCTCATAGCCCAGATCGTTCAGTGTAGCCACATCCTGACTGACGGTGCGGCGGTCACAGGGAATGCCCATAGCGGACAGACTCTCGATGATGGCATTGGTGGTCAGAGGATGATCTTCATCGGTGTTTTGCTGTAGCATCTCCAAAAGCTTTAGAAGTTTTACTTTTCTGAAATTATCACGCACCATGGTCAGAACTCCTATATTATATGATCTTTCTCATTTTAACACAAAAGTGACAAAATGGCAAGGTGTAACTGTCGCCTTTTGATGACAGATACGAATTGTCTTGCAAATGGCAGCAAAATGTGATATGATTTCGGCAGCAATTTTTAAAAGGCATGCTTGGTGATTCTGAAAAGGTTCGGGATCATCCGGCTGTCAAATGAAAATATCATAATGTGCACTGCCACCGGGTAGTGAATGCGAAAGCATTCGGTCGTACATCGTCAGGTCTTAGAAGATGTACAGCCGAATGCTTTTTTGTTTTGGAGGGAATATGAGAAAAATAAAGACCATTATTTCAGAATTTTCCAAAGGAGAAAAGCAGCTGTGGTGCGCTTCTGTGGGAGCGATATTATTGTCATTTCTGCTTTTTGACCGGGGTAGCTATTTGACCCTGATCGCATCCCTGACAGGGGTGACATCGCTGATCTTCAATGCCAAGGGCCATCCTTTTGGCCAGCTTTTGATGGTGGCGTTCAGCTTTTTGTATGGCTTGATCTCCTATACCTTTGCCTATTACGGCGAGATGATCACCTACCTTGGAATGACGGCACCCATGGCGGTGGCGGCCTATATCTCCTGGAAAAGAAATCCTTTTGGACAGGGGAAAACGGAAGTTAAGGTAAATAATCTGAGCAGGACAGAACACATTTTGATGTGGATGCTGACGGCGGCGGTGACGGGGATATTTTACTTCATTTTGAAGGCGTTTAACACTGCTAATCTGTTGCCCAGCACCATTTCCGTCACCACCAGTTTCCTTGCGGTGTATCTGACATTCCGTAGAAGTCCTTACTACGCCATTGGCTATGCCGCCAACGATATTGTGCTGATCGTTCTGTGGGTGTTGGCATCCATGGAGAACAGGGCTTATATTTCGGTGGTGGCCTGCTTTGCAGCGTTCCTTGTTAATGATATTTACGGTTTTATCTGCTGGAAGCGGATGGAGCGCAGACAGGCTGCCTGTCAGGAAAGCTGAGCCAGATATGCTTCTGCCCGGTGGCAGGCAATGGCACCATCGGCAACCGCTGTGACCACCTGCCGAACCTGCTTGGTGCGTACATCGCCGATGGCAAAGACCCCGGGGATATTGGTAACGGTAGACTCGTCAGCGATGATATAGCCTGCCTCGTCCAGCGCCAATTGATCGCCTAAAAAAGCGGTGGCAGGGCTGCGGCCGATGCTGACAAAAATACCATCACAAGCAATGTCGGTCTGGGTATCAGTGTGGATATCCCTGATGCGAAGGCCGGAAAGAGACTCATCACCAAGAAGACGGTCAACGGTGCTATTCCAGCACAATTCCACATTTTTAGCATCTGCAAGTGCCTCGTGATATATTTTGGTGGCACGCAGGCGATCCCTGCGGTGGATCAGGATGACCTTTTTGGCAATGCGACTGAGAAGCAGAGCGTCGGCTGCGGCGGTATTGCCGCCGCCAACCACAGCTACGGTCTTATCCCGATAGAAATTGCCGTCGCAGGCGGCGCAGTAATGAATGCCGCTACCTATCCATTTCTGCTCTCCGGGGAGCCCCAGAGGTTTGGGGTCGGCACCGGTGGCGATGACAATGGTTTTTCCATAGATGCATCCGTCACTGGTGTAGGCGATTTTCGGATTGGACTGCAGATCCAGCTTTGTTACCTCTGTCAAAAGGGTCTGTGCGCCAAAACGCTGGGCCTGCTGCTGCATATTCATTGCCAGGGTAAAGCCGTCGATGCCATCGGGGAAGCCGGGATAATTGTCGATTTGGTGGGTCAGCGCCATTTGACCACCGGCAGACAGTTTTTCCAGCACCAGAACGGTCATGCCTGCCCGGGCGGTATAGAGTGCGGCAGTATAGCCTCCGGGGCCACCGCCGATGATCAGCATATCGTAAATCGTATTCATAATCCTTACTCCTTCGTTTTTTATAGGATACCCATTATTGGAAAGGTTTTCTGTGACAAAATCACAGGCCGCTTTCATTGACAACCGAAGACACACCTTGCTATAATAGAAAGCAAGGAGGGTGATCGCATGTCCATTTCTTCGTACTTTCCCATTTGGGATAAACTGACAGCCCTGCAACAGCAGCTGCTGGAGGATAATATTCTTTTCCGCCGGGTGAAAAAAGGGGAGATCCTCCACAATGGAAGTGTGGACTGTGCCGGACTGATGCTGATCAGATCCGGACAGCTCAGAGCCTATATGCTCTCCGCTGACGGCAGAGAAATCACCCTGTATCGGCTGTTTGAAATGGATATTTGCCTGTTTTCTGCTTCCTGTGTTATGAGCAGTATCCAGTTTGAAATGATGATCCAGGCAGAGAAGGACAGCGAACTGTTCATCATACCGCCCCAGATCTATCAGCAGCTGCTCCACCGGTCGGCGGCGGTGGCCAATTACACCAATGAACTGATGGCCAGCCGTTTTTCCGATGTGATGTGGTTGATGGAGCAGATCATGTGGAAAAGCTTTGACAAGCGGCTGGCGTCGTTCCTGCTGGAAGAAGCGGCACTGGAAGAAAGTGACAGCCTGAAAATTACCCACGAGACCATTGGAAACCATCTGGGTAACCCCCGGGAGGTGGTGACGAGAATGCTTCGCTATTTTCAGAGCGAGGGCATGGTCAATCTGAGCCGGGGAACCGTGGAACTGACGGACAAAAAGAAACTGCAAAAATTGGCAGGAGAATAAGAAGCGGTGCGTTGCCTGGGCAGCGCACCGCTTTTCTTACAGCATGGCATTGATCTTGGCTTTTGGCATTGCACCGCTGGTACGCTGCACCACTTCGCCGCCCTGCATGACCATCAGCGTGGGGATACTGACGATTTTAAACTGACGGGCAAGTTCCGCTTCTTCATCGATATTGATTTTGACGACTTTGATATCGCTTCTCTCTTCGGCGATCTGATCTACCAACGGACTGACCATCCGGCAGGGATTGCACCAGGGCGCCCAAAAGTCCACCAGAACAGGCTTTTCAGAAAGCATGACTTCCTTGTGGAATGTTTCTTTGGTTACGGAAATAGCAGACATATTTTTTCCTCCTAAGCTTGATTTCTGCGCTTATTATACCCACTTTTCCCAGACAGTTCTGTGATAAAGTCACATTTATGATCCGGTAATATCGTCCACAAAAATACTGGGTCAGTGATATCCACTGACCCAGTATATGAACATCATTCTGTTTTAGCCCATCAGTCGAAAATGGCGGCGATTGACCTGGATAAATCCATCGTCCCGCAGTTTTCCGATGACCGTGGACATGGCGCTGCGTTCTACGCCTAAGTAATCAGCCAATTCCTGCCGATCATAGGGGATGGTGAAATCGTTGCTGCCGTGGAGCTTGGCTTCGGACAGAAGATAGGCCATTACTTTTTCCCGGGTGGTACGCTTGGACAGAATCTCGATCTTTTGGTTCAGGCGCAGATTGCTCTGAGCCACACTGATGAGCAGATTTCGGATCATCTGATTGTGGAAAGTGCAGGCATTGTGGCACATGGTCATGATATGGCTGCAATCAATGAGCATGATCTGACTGTCGGCTGTGGCGACGATGCTCACCGGAAGGCAGTCTACTCCGGCGCAGGCAAAGCCTTCGCCAAACAGCTGCCCTGGGCCTGCCATGGACAAAATGGAGCGGTTGCCCAGATAGTCGTCCTGAACGGCCTGCACAGCGCCTGTCAGTACGATGCCAACACCGGACGCTGCCTGCCCTTCGCAGAAAACAGCGGCGTTTTTCTTAACGCTGACCACTCTTGCGCCAAAGCAGCGGAGCATTTTTCCGTAATTTGCCCGACCCACCTGCTTGAAAAGGGGACAGGTATCTAAAATATCAAAATATTTCTCCATATCTTACCACCGTTTGTTTGATTTCCAACATACTTCTGGGACTCAGTATATTATAATAAAGCCAGAAAGTCAAGAACCCCCAGAAATGAAAAGGAGAAATAAGCCATGTTTATTACCGAAGATATCAAATATGTAGGTGTTAACGACCACGAGGTTGACCTGTTTGAAGGGCAGTATGTGGTGCCCAACGGAATGGCCTACAATTCCTATGTGATCATGGACGAGAAGATCGCCGTCATGGATACGGTGGATGCTCATTTCACCCATCAGTGGCTAGACAATATCCAGAATGTTCTGGGTGGCAGGAAGCCCCATTATCTCGTCATTCAGCACATGGAAATGGATCATGCCGCCAATATTGCAAACTTCATGAAGGCCTATCCCGAAACCACCGTGGTTTCCTCTGCCAAGGCATTCAATATGATGACCAATTTCTTCGGCACGGCCTTTGAAGACAATCGTCTGGTGGTGGGCGAGGGGGATACCCTGAGTCTTGGTAAGCACACACTGGCTTTTGTCAATGCACCCATGGTTCACTGGCCGGAAGTGATTGTGACCTATGATGTGCATGATAAGGTTCTCTTTGCCGCAGACGGCTTTGGCAAGTTCGGCGCGCTGGATGCAGAGGAGCCTTGGGACGACGAAGCTCGCCGCTATTTCATCGGTATCGTGGGCAAATACGGCGTACAGGTGCAGAATCTGCTGAAAAAGGCTGCTACGCTGGACATCCAGAAGATCTGCCCCCTTCATGGCCCTGTGCTGACGGAAAATCTGGGGCATTATTTGAGCCTGTACAACACCTGGTCTTCTTACGATGTGGAGACGGACGGCATTGTGGTGGCTTACACCAGCGTTTACGGCAACACCAAAAAGGCGGTGGAGCTATTTGCCGAGAAGCTCAGAAGCAAGGGCTGTCCCAATGTGGTGGTACACGATCTGGCACGCTGCGATATGGCAACTGCCATCGGCGATGCATTCCGTTATGGCAAACTGGTGCTGGCCACTACTACTTATAATGCAGATGTGTTCCCGGCCATGCATACCTTCCTCCATGGCCTGACCGAGCGGAATTTCCAGAACCGCACCATCGGCCTGATCGAAAATGGCTCCTGGGCACCTCAGGCTGCCAAAGTCATGCGTGATACCTTTGCCAAGTCCAAGAATATCAAGTTTGCCGATACCACCGTTCGCATCATGTCTGCCCTCAATGAAACCAGCAGCGCACAGCTGGAGGATCTGGCGAACGAACTGTGTCAGGATTATATTGCCCACAGCGCTGACATGGCAAATAAGAACGACATGACAGCTCTGTTTAACATCGGCTACGGATTGTATGTAGTGACCTCCAACGACGGCAAGCGGGACAATGGCCTGATTGTCAATACCGTCACCCAGGTGACCAACACCCCTAACCGGATCGCTGTGTGCATCAATAAGCAGAACTATTCCCACCATGTGATCAGCCAGACCGGCGTGATGAATGTCAACTGCCTGTCTCAGGAAGCGCCCTTTGAGGTGTTCCAGAACTTTGGCTTCCAGAGCGGTCGCAATGCCGATAAGTTTGCCGGTCAGGAAGTGCTCCGCTCTGATAACGGCCTGGCATTCCTGCCTCGCTACATCAATTCCTTCATGAGCCTGAAGGTGGAGCAGTATGTGGATATGGACACCCACGGTATGTTCATCTGCTCTGTGACGGAGGCAAGAGTCATCTCCAATGTGGAGACCATGACATATACTTATTACCAGAACTATGTGAAGCCCCAGCCCCAGACCGAGGGCAAGAAAGGCTTTGTCTGCAAGATCTGCGGCTGGATCTACGAGGGAGAGGAACTGCCTCAGGACATTGTTTGCCCCCTGTGCAAGCACGGCGCAGTGGATTTTGAACCCATTGGTTAAAAACGCCCCCGGCAGTTTGGAATAAAACTGCCGGGGATACTTTTGTGCAGATAAAGAATCTGGGTGGCGGCTTGATTTTAGAAAAGCTTTTTGTTATACTGATGAAAAAGGGAAAGAGGTGGTATCATGCTGATCGTATCTCTGGCAGTGGCGGCGTTGACGGCGGTGCTGGCCGTCCGTTGTGTTTTAGAGCGGAAAAACCGCAAAGATTGGGTTCGAAAGAAAATCGTCCATCTTCCTTTCTTTCTGGCAGGAATCGGGATGGTCTGCGGCGGCATTTTTTGCCTGCCTACCATTGTCTGCGCCCGGGACGGAGACTGGATGTTCCTGTTTTTTGCAGCATTTACACTGGTCTGCGACTGCATGATGATCGCCTATCTCAACTGTGTGATCCGCTATGATGACAGGGGCTTTGAAGCCCGAAATTTCTTCGGTATCAATCGCAAGTGCGATTTTGGCGATGTGGATGCATTGCGCCGGGGAAGAGATTGCAAGGTATATTTTCATGGACATTGGGTGCTGATCGATGAGATCAGCATTGGCGCAGATGACTTTATCGAAGCGTTGGACAGGGGTCATAAACGAAGCACCGGCAGATGGATGCCCAGCAAAGAGAGAAAACGGGATCCCATGAACGGCAATTTGGAGCATCCCTGGGGCTATTTTATTCTGGTGATTGTGATGATAATTGGCTGTATAGCCTTGACCGCAATGCTCTGGTATTCCATGCTGGCAGACACGGATCCGGCGGATGTGGTGATCCGGGAAGTACAATTTACCGATTATGAGATCAGAGAAGGGAGTTTGCTGCTGTCTGTGCAGGGGCAGGAAAGGCCTTTTCGGATCGACTACTACAAAGACTATGAGGCAATTCTTCCAACACCGGAAGAATTGTGTAATGGACAGAAATTTTTGGTTGGTGTGGAAAAGGGGTATTATGGTATCTGCAATCTGACAATGGCCGACGGCACAGAGCTGATCACCTTGGAAATGGAGCGACAGGTCTACCGGAATCAGAACAGAGTTCCGGTGTGGATAATAACGCTGTTTTCTGCATTAGGCGTTTGGATTTGCTATATGATGATCGCAGTGGCCAGAAACCCGGAGCGATACCCAACCTGGGTGTGCCGCCTGTTTTATAAGTCAACGACCTTAAGATAAGAAAATACCGTCAGCTTTCGGACAGAAAACTGACGGTATCTTTTTATAAAACTTCCCTGATGGTGCCGCCGCCGATGACCTGATCGCCATCGTAGAGCACCACCGCCTGACCGGGGGTGATGGCGCGCTGGGCTTCGTCAAATTCCACCCGGGCAAAACCATTTTCCTCCGGGTAGACGGTGGCAGGCTGCTCCATCATCCGGGAACGGGTCTTTGCCCATATCCGCAAGGGCGCACTCAATTCGGCGAAGGGCATCCAGTTCCAGTCGTTAGCACGCAGGCTTTTGTGAAACAGGCTTTCGTTGGGCCCGACGGTGACGGTGTTGGCTGCCATATCCTTGCTGCAGACATATACAGGGGTGCCAAGGGCAACGCCCAAGCCCTTCCGTTGACCGAGAGTATAGCCCACAGCACCGTGGTGCTTGCCCACCACCTGACCCTTTTCGTCCAGAAAATCGCCGGGGGCGTAGGATTTTTGGGTATAGCGTTCCAGGAAGGTGAAATAGTCTCCGTCGGGGACGAAACAAATGTCCTGAGAGTCGTGTTTTCGGGCGTTGATGAAGCCCTGCGCTTCGGCGATCTGCCGAACCTGCGCCTTGGTCAGACCGCCCAGAGGGAATTGGGTGTGGGCCAACTGCTCCTGGGTCAGAGAATAGAGAAAATAGGTCTGGTCTTTGGCGGCATCTGCCGCTTTGTACATACTGAATCGACCGTTTTCCTCTTGACGAATCTGGGCATAGTGGCCTGTGACGATATAATCACAGCCCAAAGTGATGGCACGCCGCAAGAGAAGGTCAAATTTCAGATATCGATTGCAGTCAATGCAGGGATTGGGGGTCAGGCCGCACTCATAGCAGGTAACGAATTTATCCATGACCTGCTTTTCAAAATCTTCCGTGAAGTTAAACACATAGTAGGGCATTCCAAGCCGAACGGCGACACTGCGGGCATCTTCCACATCGTCTAGAGAGCAGCAGGAACTTTCCTGATCGTTGAATTTCTGATTGTTGTACAGCCGCATGGTAGCGCCCATGCATTCAAAACCTGCATCTTTCATCAGCCATGCGGCAACGGAGCTGTCCACACCGCCGCTCATGGCGATCAATGCTTTTTCCATGGAGAGTCCTCCTGATTTTTCGTTTTTTCTATGGTAGCATATCCGCAGAAAAAATGCAACGGAATTTGTTGGTTGCAGTCTTTAGAGCAACCCTTTGCCTATATATGAAAGCCTTTTTAGGCAAAGCATATTTCGGAGGGATGTCTATGACCAAGGAAAAGTGGATGCAAAAATTGACCAGCCGAAAGCTGTGGATGGCGGTGGCACTGTTCGTATCCGGCATGATCACCGCCTGCGGTGGAGCAGGGGAGACGGCGCAAACCGTATCCGGCTGCATTATGCAGATGGCTTCCGTAATCGGCTATCTGCTGGCAGAAGGCCTGGTGGATACGGCGCATCAGTAAATCAGATAAAGCCCGGAAACGAAAGTTTTCGGGCTTTGCTGCACAAAAGAATTGAATATTCGGGGGTTGTGCATTATAATTAGGAAAAACTTTGTGTCCGCAGAGGGGAAATGGTATGGCAGATATTTTTGAATATTTTCGCTGGCGTGGGGATTTGACCTTGGGAAACGCACCTTTTAATGAGGTGGATGCAGTGATCCTGGCTCGATTTTCCTATCTTCCCTTTGGCCTTGTTGCGCCTGGGAACATCGGGGAAGTATGCGATGGGCTATTGGCCTGCCCGGACATCGGGGAGAAGGTGCTGATGGAGGATGATCTTCGGCTTGTTCAGGCACTGTCCGAAAGTCAGCGCTATCGGGATATGGAAATTTTTGGATTTGTAGAACGCCTGGACGAGCAGGCGCAGACACAGTTTGCAGCGGTGACGGTGAAACTAAAAAAAGGGCTGTCCTATGTGGCATTTCGGGGGACGGACAATACCCTGGTGGGCTGGAAAGAGGACTTTAATATGTGCTTTGGCCCGGTCCATTCCCAGACACTGGCGGTGGAATATCTGGATGAGATCGGCAAGGCTCTGTCCGGGCAGATCATCGTGGGCGGTCATTCCAAAGGCGGTAATCTGGCGGTGTATGCAGCATCGTTCTGCCATGGAAAAATTCAGAAAAGAATACCGCTTGTCTATAATTTTGATGGCCCTGGATTTCACGATGAGATCTTGCAAACGGAGGGCTATCGGCAGATTTGCAGTCGTGTGAAGACATTTGTTCCCCAATCGTCTGTGGTGGGGATGATGCTCTTTCACGAGGAAGCTTATGTGATCGTCCACAGCGGTCAAACGGGACTACTGCAGCACGATGTCTATTCCTGGGAAATGAAACGAGACTGCTTTTCCTATGTGCAGGCAGTGACCAACAGCAGCCGCTTTGTGGACTCCACCTTGAAGCGCTGGCTGGCAGAAGTAGATCCACAGCAACGGGAAAGATTTGTGGATGCGGTGTATACGGCACTGTTGGAAACCAATGCCAAAACCGTCAAGGAAATGACAGAGAACAAGCTTGGTAATGGCAAGGTGATACTTCGTGCTCTGCGAAAACTGGAGGAAGAAGATCGCAAGGCGGTGCTGCAAGCTTTGCGTGCCTTGGCTCGGTGTGCCAAAATGAGCATGAATGTGATCTCCAAACCCGGTCGAAAATAAGAAATGGCAAAGGGGTGTTGCAGCGCAACACCCCCTTTCTTTTATTGAGAAACGGTGTATAGAGAATAGAAATAGCCCTTTTTCTCCATCAATTCATCAAAACGGCCAAATTCACAGATTTCTCCATTTTTCAGGGTCAGTACGCAGTCGTAGCGGCGCAAAAGATTGCCGTCCAAAGCGTGGGTGACCACCAGTCTTGTTAGATCCTGCAGGTTTAAAATGGCATCGGATACCTGAAAAGCGGTCTGGGCATCCAGTGCGGCTGTGGCTTCGTCCACCAGTAGCACTTGAGAATTTTTCAGCAGGCTGCGTGCGATGGAAATGCGCTGCTTTTCGCCACCGGAAAGGCCACTGCCGTTTTCACCGCAGAGATATGCTTCACCTTTTTGGGCAACCAGTGCAGATAGACCGGACAGCTGGATGGCTCGTTCTACTTCCTCATCGGGAAAGTGGGAGAACATGGTAATGTTATCCCGGATGGAAGCGTTGAAAATGAATACATTTTGCTGCACCACGGAAACCATTTCATACAGACTTTCACTGCTGATACTGTGTAGTTCTTTGTCGTCATAGCGGATTTCACCATTGTAGCCCGGATGGGAGGCCATCAAAAGATTCAGTAAGGTGCTTTTTCCGCTGCCGGAAGCGCCGACAATGGCGTAGCTTTTTCCTTTTTGGAAGGTAAAGTCAATATTTTGCAACACGGGCTTTTCCGCTTCATAACCAAAGGACAGGTTCTGGAGGGTGATGCCGCTTTCCAGCATGCGCTTGATTTGCAGGCCATCTTCCCGGACATTTTCCTCTAAGGCATCCGCTACCTTGTCAATGAGGGCGCAGGCGGCTTTCCGCTGAGCCAGATACTGGGGGATCGTGCCTATGGGATTGACCACATAATTCATTAGCTGTACGAATAAAATCAGCGTACCGCCGGAAATGGGCTGGCCGTTCAGAGCCATAGCAGCGCCCACGAGAAAAACACCAAATTGGGCAATGCAGCCGGTGATCAGAGCCATGCTTTGCACGACAACAGCTGTTTTTTCTCGGAGGGTTTTTGCACTGGTCATGTCCTTGATCTTCTGGGCGAATAGGTGGCACATGGCTTTTTCTGCCTTAAAAGATTTTACCACAGAGAAGCCGGAAAGACAGTCAGACAGGGTGGACATATAGGCGTTGTTTTTCTCGGACAGAGTTTCTTCTGCCTTGGCTACCCGATTGCCTGCCAGCAGGGATGCGGCGATGGGCAGCAGGGACAGTCCTATACCCACGACGGTCAGCAGAGGGGAATACAAGATCATCAGGGCGAGGGCACTGAGAAATTGCATGCTGTCACTGATCAGCTCAAAAATGTTGTTGATATAGCCGCTTTCTATGGTGTTGGCATCATTGCTTAGGGCGGACATATAGAACGAGGTGTTTTCCTCTGAAAAGGCAGAGATGCCTTTTTGGGAGATTTTTTCGAATACATATTCTTTGTACTGACCGATGGCTTTGGCTTTGAAACGGGGACGAGCCAGGTAATACAGCCCCAGTCCGATGACCCAAATGCCAATGCACAAACCGCACAGTCCCACCAGTTGCCAGAGTGTATAGCCCGTTTCTGCGCCGGTACCTACATCCAGAATGACTTGTAGCAGCCAGGCTATGATCAGATTTCCGGCAACCAAAATCAGGGTTTGCAGCAGGGAAAGGGCAAACGCCAGCTTGTTTCCCCGATAAAACTGTCGGGTGTAGCTGTGGCGACGACGGCGAAGCGTTTTCTTGTTCATGTTATGTAAACCATCCTTTCTTGTTCGCTGTGTTTATTGTGTAAAACCGGGGTGGTTGTGTCAAGCAACCAGCTGTTGACAGTGGTGGCCAAGTGACACAACCGACGGTTGACATTTATTCTTTGCAAATCTTTGCCCAGAGGGGGCGTAAATTTTGGCCTGCGGTGTCATCTTCCATGTAGTTATCGATCATGGAAATGGCGGTCTCGCCCATGTCATCATAGGAGGTGGCTTGGGTGTTTCCATGGAAGAATTTCATGCCGTAGGCACTCTGATATTGGGGATCAGCGTCGAATTTCAAAGCGGAAGCCTTGGCCTGCCGTAACCATTTTTCGGCACCTACGGAGTCCCCTTGCAGCATCCGCACCTCGGCAAGTATGGTGTAGATGCGTACATTGGCTTTATCAATGATGTTGATGGTATCGGGGCGCTTTAATCCTTTTCCAAAGTCTAGCAGCCAGTGCATCAGCTCTTCGATCTTATCCAGCTGTTCCAGCACGCCGTAGGCGTTGGCGTAGCCAATACATATTTCATAGATTTGAGCATAATCGTTGTGCAGTGCCGTAGATAGATATTCCAGCGATTCCTCTGCTCGTCGGGGATTTTGGGACATCAGCAGGCCAATCTTTGCGTCGTTCAGGCCGCCAATGTTGTTGTGCTTGAGAAGGTCGATGGCTTTATCCATGTCGTTGAGATAGCAGTAGCACCCGGCAATCTGGTTTTGGATGGTGACGATACTGATGGTCTCGTCGGTGTGCTGGTCAATCAGGCTGATGGCACGCTCAAACAGCTCAATGGCTCTATGGGCGCTTTTGCCACGGAAATGGATCATGGACATGAAGTACAGCAAGGCACTTTGGTAGACAACGGCAAAGCTGTTGGGATATTTTTGCAAGGCATGCTCAGCAAAGCGAAAGCCCTCTTCAAAATTGCGCCCATTTCGATAGGCGGCGAGCTGATCTGCGGCCCTTCCCATCGTTCCGCTTTCCCAACCATAGCCCAGCAGTTCGTCTATGGAAGTTTCAAAGAATTGGGCGATTTGGACCAGCATCGTCAGTTCCGGTGTGGTTTTGCCCGACTCCCATTTGTGTACCGCCCCGGTAGTGATACCCAAGGCCTCTGCCAGCTGCTCCTGGGTCAGGCTCATTTGCTTGCGATGAGAGCGAATGCTCTCACCTAATTTGATCTGCATATCCGGCACTCCTTTGCTTGATTGCTGCCTTTATTATAGCAGAGGGCAGGGGAGAAGTCCATGTACTTGCTGTCTAATTGGTAGAAAAGTTTTTCGACCAATGGTATAAAAGATAAAAAACAGCAGGCATCCAATTGGATGCCTGCTGTCGGTATTTGAGAAATAATTATCTCTTTGAGAACTGAGGAGCACGACGAGCGGCTTTCAGGCCGTACTTCTT
>CAZJCA010000035.1:0-16020 GCA_964544505.1 uncultured Oscillospiraceae bacterium | reverse complement strand
TTCGTCTTCATGTTATTCAATTTACAAGGTACAGCCGCTCGCCGTAGCGAACTTTTATATTGTATCACAGCTTTTATCGTTTGTCAAGAAGTTTTTTGAAATTCTTTCAAACTTTTTTGAGGCCACATCAGCGGCTTCAGCCAGACAGCTTGGTTATTCTATCATCCGGTGCAACAAAAGTCAAGCATTATTTTTCGAATTTTGTAACTTTTTTCAGTGCTCTACTTTTGTCGAACATTTTCGGCGATTTCAGTCATAATTCCCCCTGTATTTTCCCCATTCAGCGCCAAATCTCCCAGACTGACCATGCCGCAAAGCCGCCCGTTTTCCACCACCGGCAAGCGGCGCACCTGTTCCCGACCCATAATATAGGCGGCAGTGCCGGCCTCGGCATTGGGGTCGGTGGCTACCACATGGGTGGTCATCACATCCCGGACTTTCGTCATTGCCGGATTTCGCCCGGAAGCCATACAGCGGATCACCAGATCCCGATCCGTTACCATACCGCAAACCCGTCCGTCCCGGCTGCACACCGGCAGCGCTCCTATATTATATTGTGTCAGCGTCCGTGCCGCCACCTCCACCGGCTCTTCCGGGTGGATGCGCACCACAGGGCTGGTCATCAAGTCCCGTACTTTCATGAAATCCCTCCGTTCTGCAGGAGAGTATTTCCCAAAAGAAGGGCTGCTATACAAAATCACCGCCCGAAATTTCGGGCGGTGATCAAGATACCATATAATATTTAGAATTCGCACTTCTTGGCGATGTATTCCTTCAGTTCAGAAATCGGGATACGCACCTGCTCCATGGTGTCACGGTCACGGACGGTGACACAGTTGTCCGCAGGGGTATTCTCGTCGCCCACGGTCTGGAAGTCCACGGTGATGCACAAAGGCGTGCCGATCTCGTCCTCCCGGCGGTAACGCTTGCCGATGGAGCCGGCATCGTCGAAGTCCACCATGAAGTCCTTACGCAGCTGCTTGTAAATTTCCTCAGCCTTGGGGCTCAGCTTCTTGCTCAGAGGCAGGACCGCTGCCTTATAAGGTGCCAGCGCCGGGTGCAGACGCAGGACGGTGCGGATATCGTCCTTGCCGTTCTTGTCCTGACCCACCACTTCCTCATCATAAGCCTCGCACAGGAAAGCCAGTGCCACACGGTCGCAGCCCAGAGAAGGTTCAATGACATAGGGAATGTAGTGCTCGTTCTTTTCCTGATCGAAATACTCCAAGCCCTTGCCGGAGGCCTCCTGATGGCGGCCCAGGTCGTAGTTGGTGCGGTCGGCAATGCCCCACAGCTCACCCCAGCCATTGCCGAAGGGGAACTGGTACTCGATATCGGTGGTAGCACGGGAATAGAAGGCCAGCTCTGCCGGATCATGATCACGCAGGCGCAGGGAGTCTTCCTTGATGCCCAGGCTCAGCAGCCAATTCTTGCAAAAATCTTTCCAGTAGGCGAACCACTCCAGATCCGTGCCGGGCTGGCAGAAGAATTCGCACTCCATCTGCTCAAACTCACGGGTACGGAAGGTGAAGTTACCGGGGGTGATCTCATTGCGGAAAGCCTTACCCACCTGGCAGACACCGAACGGCAGCTTCCGACGGGTGGTACGCTGAATATTTGCAAAGTTGACGAAAATACCCTGTGCAGTCTCAGGCCGCAGATAGGCGGTGGAAGAGGAGTCCTCGGTGACACCGATCTTGGTCTGGAACATCAGGTTGAAGTTACGGATGGAGGTAAAGTGATGCTTGCCGCAGGTGGGGCAGACCACATCTTCGTGGGATTCGATGAAGGCATTCATCTCGTCGGTAGTCATGGCATCCACATTGACACCCTTGCCGCTTTCGGCAGCTTCGATCAGCTGATCTGCACGCTGACGGGAGCCACAGCCCTTGCAGTCTACCAGCGGATCGGAGAAACTGCCCACATGACCGGTGGTGATCCAGGTCTGGGGGTTCATGATAATGGCAGAATCCAGACCCACATTATAATCAGACTCCTGGACAAATTTCTTCAACCAGGCTTTTTTGACATTGTTCTTAAACTCTACACCCAGAGGGCCGTAGTCCCAGGAATTGGCCAGGCCTCCGTAGATTTCAGAGCCTGCATAGACATAGCCACGGTTTTTGCAGAGATTGACGATCATATCCAAGGTTTTTTCACTGTTTTTCATATTTCATCCTCCAATGTAAGGGGTTTATTTCATTTGGAAACCATTATACAAAGGTTTTTGTTACAAATCAAGAGGGCAAAGGCCTAATTCACAATTTGTAATTATGAATGCTTTATTCGCCCTGATAGACCAGGTCTTCGCCCAAGTCGTCCGCCATCATCCGGTAAACATGATCTGCAATATCCACAGTGGTCTTCCCGGCAAATTCTTCCGGCTGGACAACGCCTACCAGGTGCATTTCCACCCAGCTGCCCTTCAGTTTCTTAATATTTGGAATGACCGTGGTGGTATTGCGCAGGGTGCACACCACGATGGGCACATTGGCTTTCTGTGCAATTTTAAACACGCCGGGGCGGAAATGGCGCAACAGGCCATCATCGGAGCAGTAGCCCTCCGGGAACACAGCGACGGAAGCTTTATCCTCTTTCAAGATCTGGATACATTTGATGATCGTCCGCAGCGCCGCCCGGTCATTTTCCCGGTCGATAAGCTGGCACTGCAACTTGTGCATCACTTCACCGACGATCAGCATATCGTCGTTTTCCTTTTTGGAAATAAATGCCAGCTGACTTTTGGCAAAGCAGTACAGCAACACCACCGGATCGGCAATACACAGATGGTTACACACCAGCAGATAACGCCCTTCCCGGGGCAGTTGCTGCATGCCCTGGGTCTTTACCTTCACCCGGCAGAGCCTGACGATCCCCCGGACATAAATATCTGCCAATTTGCGATAAAAGGGGCTATCCTGCTCCTGGGGAATGGATTTATTCACCCGCTTTGCCATGAGATACAAAAAAGCAAACGCCAGAGCGATACCCAGCAGGAAAAAGCCTATAAAACTCAAAACCCAAAGAAGGGGATTGGTCGTATCCGTACCCAGGCACAGCAGCAGCGTTCCTCCTGCGCCAAAGGCGGTAACCAGGCCCAATAACATAATTTTTCCTCCGTTTAAAACAAACTAAAGTATAGTATACTCCATTTTCTTCCAGGAAACAACAGGAAATTTAAAAAAGGTGGATTTTTTCATAAAATGGTGGAAATTTCATTAAGGGATATGGTATACTATTATAATTAGGAGTGGTGATGAACACGCCATTTACGATTTACTACCGAAAGGATAATTTTTATGTTCCTCTCTTCTTCCGCTCCCTGGCTGGCCTTCTACGGCAACACCCCCGCCGCCCTGACCTACCCCGACAAGACCATGTACCAGCTGCTTGCCGAGACCGCCGCCACCTATCCCAACAACATTGCCTACACCTTCATGGGCAAAGAAACCACCTTTGCCCATTTCATGCAGCGCATCGAAAAAGCCGCCATGGGCATGACCGCCATGGGCATTAAGGAGGGTGATCGGGTGACCATCTGTATGCCCAACAGCCCTCAGGCATTGGACTGTTTCTACGGTCTCAACCGCATTGGTGCAATCCCCAATATGATCCATCCCCTGTCTGCCGCCAAGGAGATCGCCTTTTACTTAACCGTTTCCAAAAGCAAGGCTATCCTGACCCTGGATCAGTTTTATGACAAGGTGGCAGGGATTTTACCGGAAGTGGATCATCCGGTGACCGTCTTCGTTGCAAAAATCGCCGAGGAACTGCCCTTCCCTTTGAATTTCCTGTATCCCCACACCAAGGCCGGTCGTCACCCCCTGCCCAAAGAGGGTTATATCCTGTGGAAGGATGTTTTAACCAAGAGTGCCACGCTGCCCGCAGACCGTGGTCAGGCGGACGACTGCGGTGCCATCCTCTATTCCGGCGGCACCACCGGCACCAACAAGGGCATTATGCTCTCCAACCGGAACTTTAACGCTCTGGGCTTGCAGACCATCGCCGCTTCCGGCTATGAAAACATCGCAGGCATGAAGATGCTGTCCATTATGCCCATTTTCCACGGATTTGGTCTGGGCATCGGCATTCATACAGCGCTGATCGGCGGTGCCACCTGCATTCTTGTACCCCAGTTCTCCATTAAGACCTACGCCGAGATTCTTCGCAAGCAGAAGCCGGACTTCATCCCCGGTGTGCCCACCCTGTTTGAAGCCCTGCTGCGCACGGAAGGTCTGGAAAATGTGGATCTGAGCTTCCTGAAAGGCATTTTCTCCGGCGGCGACAGCCTGTCCCCGGAGCTGAAGAAGAAAGTGGATGCTTTCTTAAAAGCCCACAACTGCGCCGAACAGATTCGGGAAGGCTACGGCACCACCGAATGTGTCACCGCCTCCTGCCTGACCCCCAAGGACTACGCCCGGGAAAAATCCATCGGCGTTCCCTTCCCGGACACCTTCTATAAAATCGTCACCCCCGGCACCACCGAGGAAGTATCCCCCACGGAAGAGGGCGAGATCTGTGTCAGTGGCCCGACGGTGATGCTGGGTTATATGGACAACCCGGAAGAAACCGCCGCCACATTGAAAGTCCACGCCGACGGCAAAACATGGCTGCACACCGGCGACATGGGCTATATGGACGAAGATGGTTTTGTCTATTTCCGCCAGCGGATCAAGCGAATGATCATCTCCTCCGGCTATAATATTTATCCCTCCCAGCTGGAAAATATGATTGACAGCCACGAAAAAGTGCTGCTTTCCTGTGTCATTGGCATTCCCGACAGCTACAAAGGGCAGCGGATCCGTGCCTATGTTGTCCCCATGCCCGGCATTGCCCCCACGGAGCAGCTGCGGCAGGAACTGCTGGACTACTGCGCCCAGCGGATTGCCAAATACGCCATGCCCAAAGAACTTCTGTTCCGCACGGAACTGCCCAAAACGCTGGTGGGCAAGGTGGCCTACCGGGTACTGGAAGAAGAGGCTGCGAAGGAGGCTCAGCAGTGAAGAAACGAATTTGGGAACTGGATGCCTTTCGGGGACTGTGCCTTCTGGGCATGGTGGTCGTCCATCTAATGTTCGATCTGGTGCACCTCTACCGGATCATCGACTGGGAATACCCCAGCTGGTTTTCTTTTGTAAAGAACTGGGGCGGCATTTTATTCATCCTGCTGTCCGGCATCTGCGTGACTTTGGGTCGCCACCACATCAAACGAGGCCTTGCCGTCATCGGCTGCGGTCTACTGGTATCGGCAGTAACGGTAGGTATGTACCTGCTGAATTTTTCTGATAAAAGCATCATTATCTATTTTGGCGTGCTCCACTGTCTGGGCGTTTGTATGCTGCTGTGGGCTGTTTTTCGGAAATTGCCTGACTGGGCGCTGATCCTTCTGGGCATCGCCATGGCAGCCGTTGGTCTGTATATTAGAAATCGTTCTACGGTGGATTTTCCCTGGCTGATCCCTCTGGGATTTTGGCCCCCTCTGTTTTATACTTCTGACTTTTTTCCCCTGCTGCCCAATCTGGGCTATTTTCTGTTGGGCGCAGTGGCAGGACGGCATCTGTATGCAAAAAAAGAAAGCCTGCTGCCCCAAGTCAACGACCAAAACTGCATCATTCGCTTTCTCAGTTTCTGCGGACGGCAGTCCCTGTGGATCTATATGGGGCACCAGCCTGTGCTGTCCGGAATTTGTATGTTGATCGCTTATTTGAAATGAGGCTTCTCCATGAAAAAATGCAAACCCTTTCTTCCCCATATTGCCGCCATCGGCGGCGTGCTGGCCGCCTGCCTGCGTCAGTGGACGCTTTCCGGCGGCGTGGATGAAAAAGCGCTGTACCCGGCTGCCCATCCCGGCTGGATCGGCTATCTGGTGCTCAGCGCCGCCATGGCTCTGCTGTTTCTGTTCGTCAGCCGTACAGAATCCGAGCCTGCCCCCGAATGCAAAAAAGTCGGACTTGCCCTGCATTTTCTAGCTGCCATCGGGATTTTTGCTTACAGCCTGAGCAGTATCGACCCTACCGATCTTTTTCAACTGATCGTCAGCGGTTTTGGCTTTGTCAGTGCAGCGGCAATGCTGTTGGGTCTGGTACAGCAATGGAAAAAACAAACCCTTTCTGCATTGACTTACGCCCTACCCTGCCTGTATTTTGTCCTTTTGATGTTCCAAAGCAATCTGATCTACGGCGGCGAGCCGGAGATGATCCGCTTCCTACCCCAACTTCTGGCGGTCACCGCCGCCGCACTGGCCTGTTTTCAGCTATGGGGCAAGGCTGTGGGACTGGATAACGAGAAAAATCGACTGTTCTGGCAATGTCTTGCAGGATACCTGTGCATCGCCACCCTTCCCGGCAACCATATCATGTATGCTTTTGTGGGCGCATGGTTGCTTGTCGGCGCCTTCGAGGCAGCGGCAGCAGAAGAGCCCATTCCCGACCAGTCTGCCGAGGCCTGATTTTAACAAAAGGTGGTATTCCCATGTATTTGCCCGAAAATGTCCTGCTGTGCATTTCCCGTTTGGAAAATGCAGGCTATCCCTGCTATGCGGTAGGCGGCTGCGTCCGGGATGCACTCTTAGGCCTTACCCCCCACGACTATGACCTCTGCACCGCCGCCACCCCGGCACAAATCAAGCAGGTCTTCGCAGATCTTCCCCAGATCCATGCCGGAGAAAAGCACGGCACCATCGGCATCATTTTCCCCCATTCGGAAGTTTATGAGATCACCACCTTCCGCACGGAAGGCACTTACGGCGACAGCCGCCACCCGGATTGGGTGGAATTTGTCACCGACATTCGGCAGGATCTGGCACGCCGGGATTTTACCGTCAACGCCATGGCCTACTCCCCCAGCCGGGGCTTTGCCGACCCCTTTGGCGGCAGAGATGACCTGAAAACAAAAACCCTGCGTGCCGTCGGCGATCCCATGAAACGGTTTTCCGAAGATGCCCTTCGTATTTTGCGTGGAGTCCGTTTCTCTGTCACCTACGGCCTCCAGCCGGAAGCGGAAACGGAAAAGGCCATGCTCTGCCTTGCGCCCACCATGGAACATCTGGCCAGAGAACGGGTGTTTGACGAGTTATGTAAACTCATTCTGCATATCAACGCAAATCAAATGGTGGCCTTTGCCCCCATTTTGACCCAGGTCATTCCCGAATTGGCACCTGCCATGGGCTTTGACCAGCGCAATCCCCACCACATTTACGACATTTACACCCACACCGCCCATGTGGTAGAGGCCACTCCCAAGGATCTTGCCCTGCGATGGGCGGCGCTGCTGCACGATGTGGGAAAAATGGAAACATTTACCATAGATGGCAGCGGCATCGGCCACTTTTACGGTCACGCCGACCGCAGTGCCGAAATTGCCGACATCATCCTGCGGCGGCTGAAAGCCCCCAACACCCTTCGGGAAAAGGCAGTTCCCCTCATCCAGTGGCACATGACCAAAATCGAACCGACGAAAAAATGTGTCCGCCGCTGGCTCAGCCGCTTGGGCTACGAAACCTTTGCAAATCTGCTGACTTTGCAGGAAGCGGACATGGGCAGCAAAGGTTCAGGCGATTTCGGCGAATTGTCCCAATTTGATGCGCTTCGCTGCATTGCCGCAGAGATTCAGGAAGAAAACACCTGCCTTTCCATCAAAGATCTGGCATTGAACGGTCACGATTTGATGGCACTGGGCTACAAAGGCCCCAAAATTGGAAAAACATTACACCAACTGCTGGACGCTGTGCTGGACGAGCAGGTGGAAAACAAAAAAGATGCTCTGCTGCACCACATTACCTATTTAGAAAAGGAAGAATACCATGGCTAAGAGAAGATCCAAAAAGAGACTGAAAAGAAAGATTTTAAAAGTGACCATCACCCTGCTGACGGCGATCCTGCTGGCACTGCTGGGCTACTTATTTGCAGATCAGCTGCCCGACAGCGACCCCACCGGGTCTTCTGGCAGCGGCACCATCAGCGGCAACGGCACTTTGGGCGGTCAACTGTCCAATATTCCCTCCATCACCGACTCCGACTATCTGACGGTGCATTATATCGATGTGGGTCAGGGCGACAGCATTCTGGTGACCTGCGGCGGCGAGTATATGCTCATCGACGCCGGCGAAAACGACAGCGACGATGTGGTCATTCATTACTTAAATGATCTGGGCATTACGGAGCTGGATCTGGTGGTGGGCACCCACGCCCATTCCGACCATATCGGCGAAATGGACGATGTGCTCAACGCCATTCCGGCAGACATGGTGTGGTATCCCGACTACCGCCACAACACCAAGACCGAGAAAAACTTCCTGACCGCTGCGGAAAACTGCGGTGCGACCGTCTATCAGCCGGATTTGGGCGAGACCTACGATCTGGGTGGTGCTACTGTCACCGTTCTTGGCCCTGTAAAGGACGATTATTCCGATCCCAACGATATGTCCATCATCCTGATGGTGCAGTACGAAGACAATAAATTCCTGTTCACCGGCGATCTGGAAAAGACCGATGGTGCAGAAACCGATCTGGTGGAAAAATGGGGCGAAGAAGTCCTTTCCGCCGATGTGCTGAAAGTGGGACACCACGGCAGCGACACCTCCACCAGCTACCTCTTCCTCAGAGCAGTCAGCCCCAGCTATGCCGTTATCTCCGTGGGCGAAGGCAACAAATACGGTCATCCCAAACAGGATACACTGGACATTCTGGGCGATGCCGAAATTTATACTTACCGCACCGACTATATGGGCTCCATCATAGCCGTGTCCGACGGCACCACCATCCAGTTTGGCTGGGTCAACGGCGATGCACAGCCCTATATTCCCGACTGACCCCCAAGGGTAAAATTTTCAGACACCATTGATCTCTTGCATTTTTCACTGTTCGGAGGTGAGAACCCATGGCTCGTTTATCCGACCCCATTACCCTTTTAAAGGGCATTGGCCCTGCCAAAGCCGCCCAATTTGCAGCACTGAATATTCACACACTGGGCGAGCTGATCTGTCACTTCCCCCGGGGCTACGAAGATCGCACTCAGCTTGTGACCATCGATAAGCTGGAGGTGGATCGACCTGCCTGCTTCCGAGCCATGGTAATGAACAGCCCCCGCACCCACCATGTCCGCAAAGGGCTGGACATTACAAAGGTGCAGGTAGCCGACCATACCGCACGGCTGAATTTGACCTTTTTCAATCAGAAATTTACCACCGACCAGCTGCAATACGGCAAAGAGTACATCTTCTACGGGGCAGTTTCCGGGGATTTTATCGGCTACAACATGACATCCCCCTCCTTTGAAGCACTGGATGCCCCGGCCATCACTACCCGACGGGTGCTGCCCATCTATCCGCTGACCGCCGGACTTTCCAACGCCGCCGTTTTAAAAGCAGTGGCACAGGCGCTGGCGCTCTGTCCCACGCCGGAGGAGATCATCCCTGCGGAAATTCGGCAGCAATACGGCATTTTACCGGCGGAAAAAGCCTATTTTGCCATCCACCAGCCCCAAAACATGGCCGAAGCGGAGCAGGCAAAAAAAAGGTTGATTTTTGAAGAATTTTTCGTCTTTTCCGCAGGGCTTTCCCTCATGCGTGCCGCCCGGACGGAAAAGAAGTGCGCCCCCTTCCCCAGCACGGACATTGCCCCCTTCTTTGATGCCCTGCCCTTCCGGCTGACCGGAGCGCAGATCGGTGCCATCAACGAAATTTTGGCTGACTTCCGCCGGGGAACGCCCATGAACCGACTGGTGCAGGGCGATGTGGGCAGCGGCAAGACCATGGTGGCTGCCGCAGCAGCCTATTGCACCGCTAAAAACGGTCACCAAAGTGCCCTGATGGTACCCACGGAGATTTTGGCAGAGCAGCATCACGCTTCTCTGTCCAAGCTATTGACACCGCTGGGACTCCGGGTAGGTCTGCTGACCGGATCAATGAAAGAAAGCGAAAAAAAGGCCGTCCGGGCAGCCATTGCCGCCGGGCAGCTGGATCTCGTCATCGGCACCCACGCCCTGCTGACGGACAGCACGGTGTTTTCCGATTTGCAACTGGTGATCGCCGATGAGCAGCACCGCTTTGGTGTTGCCCAGCGTTCCAAACTCAGTGCCAAGAGCAGCGACCCCCATCTTTTGGTCATGTCCGCCACCCCCATTCCCCGAACCTTGGCACTGATCATGTACGGGGATCTGGATGTATCCATCCTCAATGAATTGCCCCCCGGTCGTCAAACCGTGGACACCTTCCTGGTGACGGAAAGCTACCGCCCCCGGATCAACGCCTTTATCCGCAAGCAGGTGGAGGAAGGCCATCAGGTTTTCGTGGTCTGCCCGGCAGTGGAAGAAAACGAGGAAATGAACATCAAAGCCGCCGAAACCTGGGCAGAGACTCTGCAAACCGCCGTTTTTCCAGATCTGAAGGTCTCCCTGCTTCACGGCAGGATGAAAGGGGCGGAAAAAGAGGCCGTCATGGCTGGCTTTGCCCGGGGCGAAAGCCACATTCTGGTATCCACCACCGTCATTGAAGTGGGCGTGGATGTACCCAACGCCACGCTGATGGTCATTGAGGACGCAGACCGGTTTGGCCTTTCCCAGCTTCACCAGCTGCGAGGCCGAGTCGGTCGGGGAAAGGCGAAAAGCTTCTGTATTCTGACCTCCCACAACCGCAATCCGGAAACTTTGCAGCGATTGAAAGCTTTCAGCAAAACCAACGACGGTTTCCGCATTGCCGAAGAGGATCTGCGCCTGCGTGGCCCCGGCGATTTCTTCGGCGCACGACAGTCCGGCCTTCCTGTATTCCGGGTGGCTGATCTGAGCTGTGACCTTCAAACACTGAAAGATGCCCAGGCCGCTTCTGCCCAATGGATCGACTCTTTTGGCACATCAAACAGCAAGGAAGCCCAGGCTCTGCGTGGGCGCATTGCGACCCTTTTTGCCACCATTGACGGCACCCTCAATTAAAACACACACCCGGATGGCAAGCCATCCGGGTGCACTTTTAACTGTTTTTCATAACCACCGTGTCCACGCAGTCGCCCACATGTTCGCAGGTATCCAGACAATTTTCCATTTTGTCCAGGATCTCACGCCAGGAGATGATCTCCAGCACATCGGTGCAATCCTTCAAAATGTTGTACTTGTATTGCAGGTACAGACGATCGCCTTCCTCTTCCAGATCGCCCAGTTTGATCACCAGATCATGAAGCCTGGCAGGCTTCTTGAAATTTTCAAATTCCACGATCATTTCCTTCATCACCCGGCAGGCACGGCAAATCAGCTTTGCAAAGTTGTGGATCTCGCCGGGGATACGCTCGATGTGGTTTACATAAATCGTCTGGAGCACATCTTCTACGCAGTCAGTTACATCGTCGATATTGTGGCTGAGCAGATCCAGATCCTCCCGATCCACAGGGGTGACGAAGGCTTTTGCCAAAGCCGAGGACATCTGGTGCTTGGTCATGTCTCCCTGGTGCTCAAAGCAATGCATTTCATCCAGCATGGAACGAATATGCTCCACATTGAAGTTTTCAAGGCAGTGCAGCAGATAATCTGCGCTTTTGCAGGAGCTGTCCGCTGCTTCGATCAGGTTGTTGAAAAAGAATTTATCCTGTTTGCTCGCCATGATGTTGTCCCCCTCTTATCAGAACATCCACAGAAATAACTTGGTCATCACAAAGCCCACCAGTCCGCACCCCGGGAAAGTCAGCACCCAGGTCAGCACCATTTCCTTCACGACCCCCAGGTTAATGGCTTTGATACTTTTTACTGCACCAACGCCCATGATGGCGGTGGTCTTGGCGTGGGTCGTGGAAACCGGCAAACTCAGCACCGAGCACAGCAGCAGAGCGCTGGACGCTGCCAGGTCAGCGGAGAAGCCCTGGTATTTTTCCAGCTTCACCATATCCATACCCACAGATTTAATAATTTTTTTGCCACCGATGGCAGTACCCAAGCCCATGATGACTGCGCACAGGATCATCATCCAGCTCTCCGGCTCCATATTGGTGGGGATCTCCTGTCCTTGGGACATAAAGTGGCAGAGGATGATAATGCCCATAAATTTCTGACCGTCCTGCGCACCGTGCATAAAAGCAGAATAGGCTGCGCCGCCGATCTGGGCATATTTAAAGATGGGTTCGGTTTTTGGTCGCTCCACTTTCCGGAAGGCAATGGTCACCAGTTTGCACACCAGCCAGCCCAGTCCAAAGCCCAGGGTGACGGAAATCACGATGCCGTAAAACACTTTCACCCACTCTGCACCATTGACACCCTCCAAACTGCCATGCAGGGCAATGGCAGAGCCGGTCAATCCGGCGATCAGGGCATGGCTTTCACTGGTGGGGATGCCGAACAGGAATGCGGCGGTGGCCCAGGTGACGATGGCAAACATGGCAGCACTCAGCGCCACGATGGCCTCTTGTGGATTGTTGCCGAAGTCCACCATTTTCGTAATGGTCTGGGCAACTTTGGGACTGAGCAGTGTCATCACATACACACCCAGAAAATTGCAGATGGCAGCCATGATGATCGCTGCCCGAGCTGACATACATCGGGTCACCACACAGGTAGCAATGGCGTTGGGCGCATCCGTCCAGCCGTTGACCAGGATCACGCCCAAAGTCAGCCCCACTGCCAGTGCAAGCAGCGGATTTGACATAATCTGTGCCCAGAAATCCAAAAATGACATTCCATATCCTCCTAAAGTTAGAAGCGTTCCGGAAGCACCCTTCGGTGCAAAATCGTACCTTTGGTCACTATGTGTGATAATAACATAGTATTCCCCTTTTCGTCAATGTCAGATTTGGTAATTTTTGCAGAGATACAAAAAATGCGCCGCATAGAAGCGGCGCATAAACTCAGGTTTTCTTCACAAACTTTTCCCGGCACTTGGGACAGGAGATGGCGATTTTTCCCTTCCCCTTGGGCACACGAACACTCTGGCGGCACTTGGGGCAGGTAAAATACTTGTGCTCCCGATCCTTGATCTTCTCGATCATAAACAGAAATCTTCTGTTTTCCCGATACCGCTTGTAGGTATTGCGGGAGAAGCAGCGGAACAGTGTGGTAACCAGGCAGGCATAGGAAATCAGAACCACAACGCTTTTCCACCAGCCCAGCGGCAGAAATGCGGAAATCAGGCAGATGATGACACCCGTCCACAAAATTACCGTGTTTAATTTATCCGTACCATATCGGCCCTGCATAAACCGGTAAAGTGCGTTTTTAATTTTTCCCATTCGGAAACTCCCCTTGCTTTTATCGTTTGTATATATTATATGGCTTTGGGAAAGAATTTCAACATTTTCTGGGAATGTTTACGGATTGTTTTCAATTTTCCGAGGATTTTCGGAAAAAATGTTGCTTTTTACAGAATACTGTGCTATTATTTTCTGTTGTAGCGTTTTTATACAGACTTTTAATAAGGAGATCATATTTATGTCTCAGCAAAATATTCGCAACATTGCCATCATCGCCCATGTTGACCACGGCAAGACCACTCTGGTGGACGAGCTGCTGAAGCAGGGCGGCATCTACCGTGAAAATCAGGCCACCCAGGACCGGGTCATGGACTCCGGCGACCTGGAACGGGAGCGTGGCATCACCATTCTGGCCAAGAACACTTCCGTCCGTTACAAAGACTATAAGATCAACATCGTCGATACCCCCGGTCACGCCGACTTTGGCGGTGAGGTGGAGCGTATTTTGAAGATGGTCAACGGCGTTATCCTGCTGGTGGATGCTGCCGAAGGCCCCATGCCCCAGACCCGGTTCGTGCTGCAGAAGGCCCTGGAGCTGGGCCACAAGGTCATCGTGGCCGTCAACAAGATCGACAAGCCCGATGCCCGGGTCCATGAGGTCATGGACGAGGTTCTGGAGCTGCTGCTGGACCTGGATGCCACCGATGAGCAGTTCAATTCCCCCACGGTCTTCTGCTCCGGCCGCCAGGGCACCGCTTCCTACAGCCCCGACGAGGCCGGTACCGACCTGAAGCCCCTGTTCGAGACCATTGTCAATTATATCGATGCTCCCCAAGGCGACGAAAGCGCCCCCCTGCAGCTGCTGGTCAGCTCCATTGACTACAATGACTATGTGGGCCGCATTGCCGTGGGCCGTGTGGAGCGGGGCACCATCCGGGTCAACCAGGAGGTCACCATCTGCGACTTCCACGACCCCGATGTGAAGACCAAGGGCAAGGTGGTTGCCCTCTATGCCTTCGACGGCCTGGGCAAGGCTCCCATCCAGGAGGCCGGTGCCGGTGAGATCGTGGCCCTTTCCGGCATGGCGGATATCACCATCGGCCGGACCCTCTGCGCCCCGGATTGTGTGGAAGCCCTGCCTTTCGTGAAGATTTCTGACCCCACCATTGAGATGACCTTCGCCGTCAACGATTCCCCCTTCGCCGGGAAGGAGGGCAAGTACGTCACCTCCCGGAACCTGCGGGACCGGCTGGAGAAGGAGCTTCTCAAGGACGTTTCCCTCCATGTCACCGAGCAGGGCACCGATGCCTTCAACGTGGCGGGCCGTGGCGAAATGCACCTGTCCATTCTGATGGAGACCATGCGCCGGGAGGGCTTCGAGTTCTCCGTGTCCACCCCCCGTGTGCTGACCAAGGTCATCGACGGCAAGCTCTGCGAGCCCATTGAGCGGATGGTGGCGGATGTGCCCGAGGAGTGCATGGGCGCGGTCATCGAGAAGATGGGCCGCCGGAAGGCAGACCTGCTGGGCATGACCCCCATGGGCAGCCGCTACCGTCTGGAGTTCATGGTCCCCTCCCGTGGCCTCTTCGGTTACCGCAGCGAATTCCTCACCGATACCCGGGGCGAGGGCATTATGTCCTCCGTGCTGGATTCCTACGCTCCCATGAAGGGTGAGATTGAGCGCCGTCTGACGGGCTCCCTCATTGCTCACGAGTCTGGCGAGGCCGTGGCCTATGGCCTGGGCGCTGCCCAGGAGCGGGGCCAGCTGTTCATTACCCCCGGCACCCCCGTCTATGCCGGCATGGTGGTGGGCATTTGCAGCCGCAACGAGGATATGACCGTCAATGTCTGCAAGCGCAAGCAGCTGACCAATATGCGTGCCGCAGGCAGCGACGATGCCATCCGTCTGGTGCCCCCGAAGATCATGTCTTTGGAGCAGTGTCTGGAATTCTTGGCAGACGACGAGCTGCTGGAATGCACCCCCAAGAGCCTGCGTATCCGCAAGCGTGAACTGGATCACTCCATCCGTATGCGTGAGCTGATGAAGCGCAGAAATCAGGAATAAATTTCAAGGCGACCTGCATTTGCAGGCCGCCTTTTTAGGTGCTGTTTTTACTTTTGCCAGACAATTATTTGCATAGAGGGCTGACGGAACAGGTCATACCTCTCCCTCTGGGAGAGGTGGCACGGCGAACGCCGTGATGGAGAAGGCTTATCTATTTTTCGCCCTCTCAGTCCGAAATCAAAGATTTCGGCCAACTCTCCCAAAGGGCGAGCCATTTACCATTTGTAATGGTTCAGCTTTCCATTTGCTTACCCAGAAAACCTGCCACGGTCTGCACCAGTTTCTGTTCCCCCTCTGCCAGAGGAGCATTGTCGTCCCCCATCAAAAGCATCACACAGCCCATCAGATCCCCCTGAGACAAAATAGGGGCAGCCACCGCCAGATGGTACTTGTCCGACTCCTCCGTGGCCTTAATGAGGCTTTCCCCGGGGGTGTAGCGATAGTTTTTCCGCTGCTCCATCAGCTTTTCCAGCGCCTGAGAATTGGGCTTGTCCACCAGCTCCCGTTTGGGCGCACCGGACAGGGCAATAATGCTGTCCCGATCCGCCACCGCCGCAATGCGTCCGGTATTCGCCCCGATGGCATCGCACATCTGGGCGGCAAAATCCTGCAAGTCCCCCATGGGGGAATATTTACGGAAGATCACGCCGCCGTCTTTCTCGGTATAGATTTCCAGAGGGTCACCCTCCCGAATGCGCAGGGTGCGGCGAATTTCCTTCGGAATAACAATACGACCAAGGTCGTCCCATTATGTCAAGTAGGTGCAAAAAAAATTTTCAGATTCTTCAAAAA
>CAZJCA010000034.1:11151-16489 GCA_964544505.1 uncultured Oscillospiraceae bacterium | reverse complement strand
GCTAAGGAGCGTTGGGAGCACCTGAACAAGCTGGTTGAGATGTACAAGGACTAATCTCCTGATCTCTCCCCTGTTATAAACAGACCGCCCTCGGCAACGAGGGCGGTTTTTGTAAAAGGAGATAACTATGAAAGTCTTATTATTCAACGGCAGTCCCAAAGTTCATGGCAACACTGCCTATGCTCTGGATCTGATGATGGAAGTTTTCGCCGAAAACGGCGTGGATGCGGAACTGATTCAAGTGGGCAGTCAAAACATCCGTGGCTGTATCGCCTGCGGCAGCTGCCACAAGGGCAATCACAAATGTGTCATTGAGGATCTCGTCAATGAGGTGGCGCCCAAGCTGGCAGAAGCCGACGGCGTGGTGGTAGCCTCCCCTGTTTACTATGCAGGCCCCAACGGAACACTGATTTCCTTTCTGGATCGGCTGTTTTACAGCACCGGCTACATTGACAAACACATGAAAGTGGGTGCCAGCGTGGTCTGCGCCCGGCGTGGGGGCTGCACAGCCACCATGGATGTGCTGAACAAGTATTTTTCCATCAATTCCATGCCCATCGCCGCCTCTACCTATTGGAATCAGATCCACGGTGGTGTTCCCGGCGAAGCTGCTCAGGATCCTGAAGGCGTGCGTACCATGCGCAATCTGGCGAAAAATATGGTATTTCTCATGAAAGCCATTGCTGCTGAAAAAGAAGCCAACGGCCTGCCCACCCCCGAACCGAAGGTCTATACCAACTTCATCCGATAAAATAACTCCACCGACTTTTGTCGGTGGAGTTTTGACATTATAAAGCGGTAATGATGGCTTCTGCAGCTTCCATGCCGTCGATGGCGGCGGACATGATGCCACCAGCATATCCGGCACCCTCTCCTGTGGGATACAGGCCACGCAGGACGGTAGATTGGCGACTATCGTCACGAATAATTCGCACAGGGGAAGAACTTCTGGTCTCCGGCGCAGTCAGCACTGCATCTTCCCTTGCAAATCCTTTCAAATTGCTGTCCAGTTGGGGCAAAGCCTTCTCCAATGCATCGGTGATCCGCTGAGGCAGACAATCATGCAAGTCACACCAGTGGACACCGGGCTTATAAGTCGGCTGAACATTCCCGGCAGCAACCGACGGTTGCTTTTTAAGAAAATCCCCCACTTTTTGAGCTGGAGTACGATAACTTCCGCTGATTTCGTAACATTTCTGCTCAATTTGTCGCTGCCAGTACATGCCACCAAGCACCCCATCCAAGGGGACATCCTCCGGGCGAACGGTTACAAGCAGGGCTGCATTGGCATTTTCCCCTGCTCGATCGGCATAACTCATGCCGTTGGTAACAACGCCCCCCTCTTCCGAAGCCGCAGCCACCACATAGCCGCCGGGGCACATACAGAAGGTGTAAACGGTGACATCATCCAGATGCTTGACCAGCTTATAATCCGCAGGCGGCAACCGATGGTTGACAGTGCCATACTGGGCCATATCCACCATTTCCTGAGGATGCTCGATCCGCACGCCCATGGCAAAGGGCTTGCGCTCCATGGGAATTTCCTTGGCATGGAGCATTTCAAAGGTGTCTCTTGCACTGTGACCCACCGCCAAAATCAGATGCTCACAGGGAATTTCTTCTCCGCTGTCCGTCACCACAGCTGTCACTGTACCGTTTTCGCTGTGGATATCGGTCAGGCAGGTGTTGAACCGCACCTCACCGCCCAAGCGGATGATCTCATTGCGCAAATTCTGCACCACCGTCAGCAGCACATCCGTGCCCACATGGGGTTTGGCATCAAACAGAATGTCTTCACCAGCACCGAATTCCGCAAAACGCTCCAAAATCCAGCCAATTCTGGGGTTATTGACTCCGGTATTCAGCTTTCCGTCCGAAAAAGTGCCTGCACCGCCTTCTCCAAACTGCACATTGCTTCGGGGATCCAGTTCCCCGGTGGCGAAGAATTTCTCCACCTTTTCATGGCGGCTCCGGGCATCCTCTCCCCGCTCCAAAACCAGAGGATGCAATCCGGCTTTCGCCAAAATCAGCGCCGCAAACATCCCCGCAGGGCCAAAGCCAACCACCACCGGGCGATTTTGGGGCTTGGCTGTTGTCTTAGGCATTTTGTAATAGGATATGGGCGCAATAGCGGCTCGCTTGCAGCCGGATTGCTTGAGGATCTTATTCTCGTTGCCATCCACAGCCACATCGATGGTGTAGACCACCTTCACATCCGGCTTTTTCCGCGCATCAATGCTGCGGCGCACAATTTTGATCTGCCGCACTTTGGAATTGGCCACTTTTAATAATCTGGCTGCTTCAAAGCCCAGCTGGGCCGGATTATGCTCCGGCGGCAGGGCAATTTCTCGAATTCTGATCATACGCTTTCCTTTCCGGCGGACAGGCCTGCCAAGCGACCGGATGCCCATGCCCACTGTAAATTATGACCGCCGCAATCTCCATCAATGTCCAGCACTTCGCCACAGGCAAAAAGCCCCGGCAAAATTTTACTTTCCATGGTGGTCGGTTCAAACTCTTCCGTCAAAATGCCGCCAGCGGTCACCTGCGCAGCATCCATGCCCAAAGGCTCCGTCAGGCTGACTTCAAAACCTTTGACGGTACAGCAAACTTCCTGCAATTGAGCATCCGTCAAATCCAGAATGGCATGACCACTGGATATACCTGCCATCTTCACCAGAACTCTTCCCAACCGATTATGCAGAATACCTGTCAGCAATTCATCGGTAGGCAAATCCGTATTTTTCCTTCGTTTCAGCGCAGAAAGCAGCATTTTTTCCTCAATATTCGGAAGGAAATCCAACTTGCATATCCATTCTCCCCTGCCTTGACAAGCATCCCGGGAGATCTCAAACATCACAGGACCAGAAAGGCCGTACTCCGTAAATTGCAATTCCCCTTCTGATGCCGAAAACAGTTTCCCTTCATGCCAAATTTCTGCCTTACAGTTGGCACGAACGCCTTTCAAACTGGCACATCCGTTCCAGGAAGATTTCAGCTGTACCAGTGCCGGACGCAACTTTGTACAGTGATGCCCCAGTTTTCCCAGCAGCTTATAGCCGCTCATAGAGCCGCCCAATTTCGTCCCGGCAAGGCCGCCGCAAGCCACGATCAACTTGTCACATTCGATTTGTTCATTACCAAAATCCACGCAGAATCCATTTTTTGTTTTCTGCACTTTTTGAACTTCCATCCCAGTCAAAAGCTGAATATTCTTCTTTTCCAAGGCAAAACGCAACACATCCACCACGGAATTGGCCTGATCAGAATAGGGATAGACCCGACCGCTTTCTTCTGCCACTGTAAAAAGCCCCAGCGAAGAGAACCATTCCAGCACCTTTTCCGGGGAAAACTGTTCCATGGCAAAGCTGGCAAAGGCTGCATTTTCGCCATGCAGGCTGGATACACTGCTATTGACATTTGTCAAATTACAGCGACCGTTGCCGGTAGCCTGAAGTTTCCGTCCCACACGAGCCTGCCGCTCTATTAAAATCACCTGTACACTGGGGTTTTCTGCCGCTGCCAGAGCCGCTGCCATGCCGGATGCTCCGGCACCAATAATTCCAATAACCACTTTTACCCCTCCTTTTCCCCCATTATACTAAACTTACGCCCAAGAAACAAGAAAAACTTCTTTTCAATTCCCAGTTTCTGTGTTATAATTCATTTTTAGTGAGGTGATGAGCCACGGATCGAGCCAATATTGACAAAATTGCAAAAACGCCCGAAGATCGACTGCTGCTTGCCCAGCTTTGGGACAAAATCAGCGCCGGAATGCGGCGAAATATCCCTGCATCCACCCCCTTTCTCTCTCCCAGAGAGCAGGAGATGGCACGATACCTTTTCGGAAATGAACCGGGATTATTCTATTTTGGCGGCTACCCCGATGCAGAGCGAAAAATGCTTTGTTACCTGCCGGACTATCTGGATGAAGACAATTTATACGAGGATGACAGCCCCGTGGTCTGCCTGCGTGCCACCTTTTACGACGGCGATTGCCCTTCCCATCGGGATTTTTTAGGCGGTCTTATGGGCTGCGGTGTGGAACGGGATGTGCTGGGCGACATTCTGGTTTCCAAAGGCAGCTGCGATTTCTTCGTAACCGCTCAGATCGCTGAATATATCCAGCAGAATTTTCTGTCTGCAGGCCGCTCAAAACTGCATATTGACAAGTTCCCTCTGTCCCAGGTACAGACCATTGTACCCGAATTTACAGAAATCAAGGATACCCTTGCTTCTCTGCGGCTGGACAGTGTCGTTTCCACCGGCTTTCGCATTGGAAGAAGTCTGGCAAGCCAGTATATTGTCGCCGGAAAGGCCGCCATTGATGGGCTGCCCTGTGAAAAGCCGGACAAACAGATCGACGAAGGCATGAAAATTTCCGTCCGAGGTCTGGGCAAAATCAAAGTACATTCCGTCAGCGGTCAGACGAAAAAAGGCCGCATCTGGGTGGTCATCCACCGATATGTGTGAGGTTAAATATGAGTATTGATGAAGTGATCAAAAGAATCAACGAGCTGGCCGCCAAGGCCAAAACGCCCGAAGGCTTGACCGCTGAGGAGCTGGCAGAACGGGACAAGCTGCGCCGCATTTATATCGACAATCTGAAATCCAACCTGATCGGTCAGCTGAATAACACCTATATCGTCGAGCCGGACGGCACCAAGCACAAGCTGGGGCATAAATAAGGAGTTTCTCCATGAACGAATCATCCATGCGCCTTTCCGCCTATCAAGGTGACCGGGATAGTCAGTATAATTTGGCGAAAGTTTGCGAAAACGGAAACGGTGCCCAGCGTGATTTGGAGCAGGCGATTTTCTGGTATCGCAAGGCAGCCTTACAGGGTCATGACCTTGCCGTGCAAAAATGCACAGAACTCGGTATCTCTTTGGTAGAGGAGCCACTGGATAAAGAAGCCGTACGCAAAGCGCTAAAATGCCGCATTTATCCACTAAACTATTTGGGCTGCTACAAATATACGGTCATCTGCTCCAATTATCGTGGAAAATGGGTCCTTTCCCGACACAAAATGCGCAGCACATGGGAAACACAGGGTGGCCACATTGAGGAAGGCGAAACACCCCTGGAATGTGCCAAACGGGAACTTTTTGAGGAAAGCGGTATTCAGGATGCGACACTCTACCCTCTCTGCGACTACTGGGGATTTAATTCCCAGCGCTGTTCTAACGGCATGGTCTTTTTAGCAGTGGTTCATTCTCTTGGCAACCTGCCGGAGAGCGAAATGAAAGAGGTCAAAGCATTCCAAACGCTGCCCAGCGAGCTTACTTATCCCCTTGTTTCTCCCCTGCTATATGCCGAAGCGGAGAAGCTGTTAAAT
>CAZJCA010000034.1:0-11051 GCA_964544505.1 uncultured Oscillospiraceae bacterium | reverse complement strand
TACTTATCCCCTTGTTTCTCCCCTGCTATATGCCGAAGCGGAGAAGCTGTTAAATTCACTGAAAAGTTTATAAGAATAGGCGTGCTGCGTATTTGCAGCACGCCTTCTTTGTCGGAAAATAATTACGCATATTGGGTCACACATCTAATTTGTTTCGTATCTACATCCACAAATTCATACACGAATTGATCGCCTACATTTCTTTGCAATACAAACGCCATCGGCTTTCCATCCATCGCAGGCCATTCCGGTTCTTGTACCCATTCAGGATGTTTTCTTCCGGAAATGTGGAATTGTTCCTTGAGTGCCTTTTTGATTGCGGTTTTTCCTTCTTTTTGGTGTATCCAGAGGATGTCTTTAATCATATCATCGACTTCTGCTCCGCCAATGTAATCCAACTTCAATTTCTCCAGGACATCATCGCTACCTTGCCGGGGTGGCTCATGGCAAACGATATCAGGATAGTGATAGTGAACAAGTGTACCAATGAGATTATGGGCAACACTACGGCCATAAAAATCGTCATAACCAAAGGCCATAATGGTCGCCTTTACATTGTAAAGGTTCGTTTCAAATCCTTGCATATTGCCGTATTGTATCCGAAAAGGACAATCTGCATCTGCAATATCCGCAGGCACAAGTGCCTGGACCCAGTCCCAAATTTCCGGATGTAAGACAAACTCAATCTCGAACTCGTCATAACTCAGCTTGCCCTGTACAAAATCAAATACAGCCTTCATAACGATTCACTCCAATACCCTGTTTTACAATCCGTCTGTTCTTATACTGTGGTGCCTTCACCAGCAACAACCGATTTATTTAACTGTCTGGATTTATAGAGCTTATACATTTCTTCCACTGCCATGCGGGTCTTGGCAACCACATCGCCGGATTTGGGGAAGCAATAGTAGAGCACATCGTTGTTGCCGATGCAGATCACATCCCCCACCTCATACCAGTAGTAGTCAGCATACAGGCCATAGCAGTGCTGGGGCGGCTGCGTATAGTCCAGTTTTCCGTCACAGCCGGTTAGATGGAAACCGTTCAAATCGTGGGTCAAATGACCACTGCCTACATTGTAAACCGCTTTATAGTCCACCATCAGGGAAATATCCACATCCACATCCAGCTTGTAGCTACCGTCCAGGATCTGCCGGCGGACAACCTCTCTTTGCCAATCGTTCCATTGGGGGACGGATGTAAATACGCTTTCTCCATCCACTGCTTCCAGCTCGCCCAAAGGCGTCAGATAATACTTTTTACCACAATGGTTGCAGGTCAAATGCTCGCCCTTGCCTTCCATTTCCCCTTCTGTCTGGCAATGGGGGCATTTCCAGAGAATACGGCTGAGGCCATCAGCTCGGAAATCATCGTGGATCTCAATGCCATTTTCCTTCTGCCACTGCCAATGATCGAAGGAGAATGCCTCGTCCAAACCGTCGGACAGTTCCTGCACGGAAAGATTACGCACTTCCTCCTGGGTATACAGGCAGCGGATATGGGCACTGACTTTCACACCCTTGCGCACTTGCAGCTGATTATACAAGGGGTTTCGGCTGAAAGCGCCCTTGGTTTCGATCATTACCACCGGAACATCCAGCTTTTTCAGCAACACGCCCATCTTTCGGGGCAGTTGCGTGGCTCGACCGTCAAAAGAATAGCTGGCCTCCGGGTACATGAGGATACTGCTCTTCTTTTCCTTCAATGCATAGATCATGTCCTTAATCAGGGAAATATCGGTGACGAATTTCTGGGTAGGGATACAGCCGATGGTGTGCATCAGCCAGCCCATCAGTCCTCCCATGCCGATGAAGGAGTCGGATGTGGTGACAATATTAAAAGGACGAGGATACAAAATGCTGTATGCCATGGGCATATCCAGGAAACAGGAATGATTCATCAGCACGAGGCAGGGTTCATTCTTGCCGATTTTTTCCATACCCTCACTGGTGTATGTAAATCCACTGCCAGACAAGCTGAACACGGATGCCACACGGATCAGGCTTCTCCAAAACATATTCGGCTTGATGGGCTTTTTCCGCTTGGGACGAGCCATGGCTATGGCTGTATCATAATCGACGGTTTTGAAAGTGTTCTTCAAATCGTCACAACCTCTCTGTTCACGATTTTTTCATTATTATACCCCAACATGCGACCAAAGTCAACACAAGTCTCCTTTTTATGCATATCGAGTGAATATATGCACACTGATTATTCACGATATGCACCATTATTTTGTATATTTTAATATTATTGTGTACTTTGCATACGATTTATCTTGTTTTTGCCATAAAAGTCGTAATATTTATACGCTTGTAATTGTATATTATTCATGTTAGAATACATCCATAAAACCAAACCGCCTCACAAGGCAAAAGGAGTATGAATTATGAAAAAAATCATTGCATTCGTATTGTCCATCCTGATGGCTATGAGTCTCTTTGCCGGATGCACTCCCGGTGACGGCACCGAGGCCGGTGAAAATAAATACAACCTCAAAACCGTAAAAGAGGGCTATCTGATCATCGCCACTTCCCCGGACTATGCTCCCTACGAGTTCTACGACATGAGTTCCGGCAAAGCAGAACTGGCTGGTTTTGACATTGCGCTGGCCAAGTACATTGGTGAATATCTGGGTTTGACTGTTGAATTTGTCCCCATGAGTTTTAACGGCGTTCTGATGGAAATTCAGAATGGAAAATGTGATCTGGCACTTGCCGGGCTATCCCCCAGAGCTGACCGGGCTGACCAGATGGATTTTTCCACCATTTACTATTCTTCGGAGCAGAGCCTCATCACTTTCAATGGCAAAATCAGCTCCATTGAGCAGGCAAACGATCCTAATGTAAAAATCGGCGTACAGACCGGTTCTATTCAGGAAGGTCTGGCAAAAGAAAATACACCCAAGGCCGACATCATCAGTCTTTCCAAAGTCACAGACATCATTGCAGAATTGGTTTCCGGCAAGCTGGATGCTGCCTATATCGAAACCCCTGTGGCAAATGCTTATAAAGCCACCTACGGCGGCCTGTCCATCGTTACTTCCATCCCTCAGGAAGACAACGGTAACATCATCGGCGTAACGAAAGGCAACAGCGACCTGCTGAAATATGTCAATGAAGCCATCGAAAAGGCCCTGTCCGACGGCAGCTTCAACACATTTGTCAAAGAAGCCTTTGAAGCCGCTACCGGCGAAATTTACGAAGGCACGCTGGATAACGAAAACAACACCGAAGAGAGCAACAACGGTTGATCCACTTTCCCGGTAAGTTCGCTTACTGGGAAACCATTTGTATGTAAGGAGAAAATAATGGTTTCCATTCAAGGTTTTCAAAAAACACTTGCCTACCTGGATCTGTTTCTGGAAGGCATGGGCTGCACTGTTTTGCTGTCCGCTTTGACCGTCTTATTCGGTTTTATCCTAGCACTGCTTCTGACCTCTGCCAGAATGTCTAAAATCTATCCTCTGCGCTGGCTTGCCACCATCTATGTGGAAGTCATGCGTGCAACGCCCATGCTCGTTCAGCTTTTTGTGGTTTATTATGTGCTTTTGGGCGACATCAGCCTGCCTTCTTTCAAGCTGTTCGGCTTTATTCGTTTTGAAAGACTGGTGCCGGGTGTGATTGCCCTGTCGTTAAACTCTGCAGCATATCTCAGTGAGATCATCCGCTCCGGCATTCAATCTATTGACCACGGTCAGACAGAAGCTGCCCGCAGCCTTGGTCTGAGCCAGATGCAGAATATGTTCCACATTATTTTGCCCCAGGCCATCCGCAACATCCTGCCTTCCATTGCAAATGAATTTGTGACCATCATCAAAGAATCTTCCATTTGCTACACCATCGGCGTGCAGGAGATCATGTCCGCAGTCACCACCGCACAAAGCAGCTATCAAATTGCTGAACCGCTGATCATCGCAGCAGCACTGTATTTCTGTTTGACCTTCCCCACTTCCAAAATTATCGCTTACTTTGAAAGGAGAATGAGCCGTGGCAATGTCCGCTGAAACTTTAATTTCTGTACAGCACCTGGAAAAGCATTTTGACCACGGTGCCATCAAAGCGCTGGACGATGTGTCCGTTGATATTCACAAAGGAGATGTGATGGTGGTCATTGGCCCCTCCGGCTCCGGCAAGTCTACCTTTTTGCGCAGTCTGAACCTGACCGAACAGCCCACCGGTGGCAGCATCATTTTTGATGGAGTGGACATCACCAAAAAGAAAGTCCCCAATGCCCAGGGAAAACTGGTAAAACTGGATATCGATATGCACCGGCAGAAAATGGGCATGGTGTTCCAGCATTTTAATCTGTTCCCCCACAAAACTATTTTGGAAAATATGATCCTCGCCCCCGTTAAGGTAAAGCACATGGATAAAAACGAAGCCAAAGAAAAGGCTTTGAATTTACTCAAGCGTGTGGGTCTGGAAGATCGGGCAGATGCTTATCCCATCCAGCTTTCCGGCGGTCAGAAACAGAGAGTTGCCATTGTCCGGGCACTGATGATGGAGCCGGAAGTCATGCTCTTCGACGAACCCACCTCCGCTCTTGACCCTGAGATGGTAGGCGAAGTTCTGGAAGTCATGAAAGAACTGGCTGCCTCCGGCATGACCATGGTGGTCGTCACCCACGAAATGGGCTTTGCCCGGGAAGTTGGTAATCGGATCCTGTTTATGGCAGACGGAAAACTACTGGAAGAGGGCACACCCTCCGAAATTTTTGACCACCCCAATCACCCCAGATTACAGGATTTTCTGTCGAAAGTCTTATAAAAAATCGCCTCCGCAGGTTTTACCTGTGGAGGCGTTCTTATTAGAGTCCCAAGTATTCCATGAAAATGGGAATTTGCTTCTGCCAGGAGCTTTCACTGTGGGTGCCGCCGGGAATGATCTTCAGTACCACATTCACACGCCGGGTCAGCAGCAGCCGAGCAACGGAGAACAGTGCTTCGGAGCTGTTGGAGTGGTTGGGCAGTTCCAAGCTGCCATAGTCGATGTAGATACTGGTGTCAGTGGCAATGTCGGAATTGGCTACAATATCCAGCACCCGATCCTTGGCGATCCAGAAGCTGGGAGAAATGCAGGCCGCTTTCTGGAAAACATGATTGTATTCGCACACCGCATACAGACTCATCAATCCGCCCATGGAAGAACCGGCGATACTGGTATGCTCCCGGTCAGGCAAAGTCGGATAGTTTTCATCGATATAAGGCTTCAAAGTATTTACAAGCCAATCCATATAAGCCTTGCCGCGACCAGACACATGGCCGATCTCCGGCATATCAAAATCCAGGGGAGAATATTCAGAAAGTCGATCGTTGCCGTTGTGGGTACACTCCACTGCCACGATGATCAGCTGCTTATGGTTTTCATCCAGATACTCCCCCATGCCCCAGGACTTGCCATAGGTAGCGTGGGTATCGAAGAAAACATTATGACCATCAAACATATACATTACCGGGTAACGGCGACCGGAAGTCTTCCAGTCCTCCGGCAGATAAAGGTAAACCAAACGCTGCTCGTCGCCGGACAGAGTCGGGATTTTTATTTTCCAGGTTTGAACCATGTATATCCTCCCAAAAGCATATTTCCGCAATTGTATCTTATTATATCTTTTTGGCGCTTTTCCGTCAATTCGCAGTAATTCCAAATCCACCGGCAAAATCTGTGTATTTCTGGTGTAAAAATCACATATCATTCCGTAAAAAAGAGCTTTCCAACGAAGGAAAGCCCTTTTTCGATCAACCCTGGGGTTTCTCCTGGAATACGATCTCCAGATAGATGGTCTGACCCGCCCGCCATACGGCAATGGTAGACGACTCCCCTGCCTCAAACTGGCGCAAAGCTCGGGTCAAATCGGTCATGTTTTCAATCTCATAACCGCCAAGATTCGTAATAATGTCCTTTGCCCGAACACCGGCACGGGCTGCACTGCCACCGGCAACCACGCTCTCGACCTGAACACCTGATGGCAGGCCATATTCCAGCAGCTCAGAGGGCACATTTCGCACCATCACACCCAAATACGCACTCTTGATATAGCCATAATCACGCAAATCTTCCAACATTCCCTGCACATCATTAATGGGGATAGCAAAACTGATGCCTTCGATGGATGCGCCGGAAGATGTGGTGCCAGAATACTTAGCGGAAGTAATGCCCACCACTTCCCCCTTGCCGTTAAACAACGGGCCGCCGGAGTTGCCGGAGTTGATTGCCACATCGGTCTGGATCATGTTGATCACGGTACCGTCGGTGGTCACATCCCGATCCATGCCGCTGACATAACCGGCGGTCAGGCTAAAGCTCAGTTCGCCCAAAGCGTTGCCGATGGCAACCACTTGATCGCCCACACGCAGATCATCGCTGCTGCCCAGCTTCACTGCCTGCAAATCATTGGCCTCCACCTTCACAAGGGCAATGTCATTGGTAGCATCAGAACCGATCAATGTAGCATCCATTTTTCTTCCATCGGCAAAAACCACGCTGATGGAACTTGCACCGTCGATGACATGGTGGTTTGTCACAATATAGCCGTCCTGGGTCAGGACAAAGCCGGATCCGGAAGAATTTCCAGAATAAAGCTGGCCTGCATTGGAACTTTTGATCACGCAGTTCAGAGCCACCACAGAATCAATGTTATTCTGATAGATCTGGCTGGGTGTCAGTCCCTCTTCCGTGACTGCTATATAGGTATTGTCTTTGTCTTTATATCTATCCAGCTGGGCTTGAAGCACAGCCAGCCGTTCCTCGAAATTACGAACCAGATTGTTATTCTGATACTTCCAATACTGGTTCATGAAGCCCACACTGATTGCACAGCCGGATACCACAAGTGCCAGCGCCGCTGCACCTGCAACCACACCCTTCACAATTTTCTTTCCGATATGACGCTTGGGTTTCTGCGCCGGTATCTGCTCAGGGATCTCCTCAGCGGCATTTTCCGGCACCTGCTCCTGCACAGGCTCTGTCGGCGCACAGGTACTTTCCGTCACGCCAGCTCCGGCACCATGATAAAAGCCATCGGAAGTGCTTTCCTGCTCTGGCTGAACCTGCTCCTCCGCATTGGGCTGCTGTGTCAGCTCGTCATTCTCGTAAGTATCCATAGATTGGCCTCCTGTAAACTAGTATTGTAATGATATTTTATAAGTATGAACATTGTGTTAATCCAGCCGAAACACTTTATAAATTCCCCGTTTTCTCCAAAAAAATAGCGGCGGAGTGCTCCGCCGCTTTCTACTTTACTTCTTGCGGAAGGACTTGCAGTCGGTGCACTGGTCAACGGTGGGGTTGGCCTCGTGAGTACCTACCAGGATGCGGTCCAGAGAGCAAAAGTTAGCATCATCGCAGTGGTAAGCGCACTGCTGAACAGTACACTCAATGCACTTGTTTGCATGGCAATTCATACACATTTCCTCCTTCTAAAAGTATTGCACAGCTATTTTGCACCGCCCGGAGAAAAATATGCGTGAAGAAGAATTGCATTTTTCTTTCTGTTGTGTTATTTTATTGATAGAAAACAAAAAGGGAGATCAGATTATGGCTAAAATTGCACCTTCGATTTTATCTGCTGACTTTGTAAATTTGGAACGGGATATCCGAGCCATTGGAGAAAATGGCGCTGACTTCGTCCATGTCGATGTAATGGACGGTATTTTCGTTCCCAACATCACCATCGGCATTCCCGTGGTAAACGCCCTGCGGAAAGTCACTGACCTGCCGCTGGATGTACACCTGATGATCGATCGCCCCCTGCGTTATGTGGAAGATTTTGTAAAAGCAGGTGCTGATTATCTTACCATCCATGTGGAAGCCGATCAGCCCCAAAACACCTTGGAAGCGCTGGATAAGATACATCAATTGGGCTGCAAGGCCGGCATCGTCCTAAAGCCGAAAACACCTGCGGAAGCCGCCCTTCCCTATTTGAACAAGTGCGACATGATCCTTGTCATGACCGTAGAACCGGGCTTTGGTGGTCAGAAATTTATGGCTGATCAAATGCCTAAGCTGCGCCAGCTGCGCACTTGGCTGGATGAAGTAAATCCCGATTGCCTGCTGGAAGTAGATGGCGGCGTAGACAGCAGCACCCACTTGGTATGCAAGGAAAACGGTGCAGAAGTTTTGGTTGCCGGTTCTGCCTACTTTAAGGCTGAAGATAAGGCCGGTTTCGTCAAACTGATTCAAAGCTAAATTCTATCCACCGGCTGAGCCGGTGGATATTTTTTACTTATTCAAAGGCAGAAAAACCGTAAATTCCACCTTGCCGCCATCGCACTCGACGGCAATTTTTCCTTTGTGAGCTTCTGCCACAGCCTTGGCAATTGCCAAACCCAAGCCAAAGTGTCCACTGTCGCTTCTGGCAGTATCCACTCGATAAAACCGCTCGAAAATCTGTTCTCGTTGCTGTCTGGGGATCTCTTTTCCATCATTGATCACAGATATCCTTGCCATATTATGATCACAGTGCAGCCGCACCATCACTTCCCGTCCGCTTTCACTGTGCTCAATGCCGTTATCAATGAGTATTGAAACCAGTTGCCGCAGCTGAGCACCATCCCCGGTGACCATCAGCCCCGGCTGAATATCCGAGCACAGGGTCAGTCCCTTTTCAAAGGCAACGGTTTCAAAGGGCAGTGCCTCCCCTGCTACAAGTCTGCTCAGATCCAGCTGCTCCATCTGGGATGTTACATTTTCCGTCCGTGCCAGTTCTAACAGCTGGCGTACAAGCAGCCCCATCCGCTCATTTTCATATTGGATATTAGAAAGCCACTGATTGTCCCCGATCTCCCGGCGCAGCATTTCCGCATTGGTATTCACCACCGATACGGGGGTTTTCAGTTCATGGCCTGCATCGGAAATAAACTGCTTCTGCTTTTGGTAGCTTTCTTCCAAAGGTCTGACGATCCGCTTTGCCAGATACACCGCTAGGAAAAACAGCGCCACCATCGCTGCACCACCAAAGATCAGCGTGTTGCGAAGCAGCAGGATCATCCGTTCCTGGACAATGGTGTTGTCCATAAACACCACCAAGGTATAGCCGTTTTTGGGTGCTGTCAAATACAGCAGGTTCCCTTTCACACCGTTTCCCTTGCCGCTGCTCCATATTTGATAGGCGTAGCTTTGCAATGTCTCTTCATCATAGAGCTGCCGATTTCCGGTGTCCGTTGCCAAAACTCGACCATCTGCGCAGATCGCTACCGAATAAAAAGTAGACAACTGAAACGATGGCTTATCATCAAAGGGCTTTCCTCCCGGAACATTGGGCTGCAAATGATCGATGATGTAGCCACCTCCGTGACCGGTAAGGACATAACTTTGGGCGTGGCGCTCCATCATTTTTAAATTGTCATAGCGCATTTCAAAATAGCTGCTCAGGTAGATCACAGTCAGTGTTCCCAAAAACAGCAGCACCAGCACAGACATAATGGCGGCAACGATCCTTTTTCTGGATTTTTTAAACACTGTCCCACCTCAATTCATAGCCAACGCCCCGTACCGCTTTGATTTCCGTTTTAGCCCCTACAAAGGCCAGCTTTTTCCGTGTAAAAGACAGATATACTTCCACATTATTGTATTCTGCCTCACAGTCAAATCCCCAAATTTTCACCGCCAGTTGTTCCCGGGTCAAAATCTGTCCGTGATTGACCATCAGGTATTCCAGCAGCCGGTATTCTTTTTCACTGAGCCGTACACTTTGTCCGCTGACCGGGCAGGATAGATGCAAGGTATTGGTATCCAGGCAAATATCTCCAAATTTCAGTGTGCCATCAGAAGAATTGAAACTGCGCCGGGTCAACGCCCGGAGCCGTGCCAGAAGTTCCTTCGTCATAAAAGGCTTGGTCAGATAGTCGTCTGCGCCGCTGTCCAGTCCCTCCACTTTGTCATCCAGCTCTGCTTTTGCTGTCAGCATCAAAATCGGTGTTTTTATTCCTTTTTGCCTTGCTCTGCGAGCGATCTCAAATCCATCCATTCCCGGGAGCATGACATCGAGGATAATGATGTCGTAAATATCACTTTCAACCGCTTCCATACCTTCGATGCCGTTGGCACAGTGGTCTACTTCATATTTTTCCAGACGCAGGATCTGACATAGAGCCTGCGCCATTCTTTTCTCATCTTCTACCAGCAAAAGTCGCATATTCCATGCCTCCTTTATAAGTCATTATAACATAAAATATTGAAAAATCATTGAAAAAAGAAAAGCTAGTAAAAATAGCTAAAATAATAGGCACAGGAATTGACTTTTGCAGGGTCTTCTTGTATAATATATTCGCGAAAAACATTTGTTTTTCTGAAAAAGTAAATCCAAAGGCGTAAAACGCCTTTTGAAAGAAAGGAAAATTGCCATGATTTATAGTAGCGAAGTACAACACATGTGCAGCGTTGCCAAAGGCGCTTATCACGGCCCCGCACCCATCCCCGAAGAGGGCAAGTGGGTTCAGGTCAAGGAAATCAAGGATGTCAGCGGTTTTACCCACGGCATCGGCTGGTGCGCTCCTCAGCAGGGCTGCTGCAAGCTGACCCTGAACGTGAAGGAAGGCATCATTGAAGAGGCTCTGGTGGAGACTCTGGGTTGCTCCGGCATGACTCACTCTGCCGCTATGGCTTCCGAGATCCTCATCGGCAAGACCCTGCTGGAAGCTCTGAACACCGACCTGGTGTGTGATGCTATCAACACCGCTATGCGTGAACTGTTCCTGCAGATCGTCTACGGTCGTAGCCAGTCCGCATTCTCCGAGGACGGTCTGGCAGTGGGCGCTTCCCTGGAAGACCTGGGTAAGGGTCTGCGCAGCCAGGTGGGCACCATGTTCGCCACAAAGGCCAAGGGTCCCCGTTACCTGGAGATGGCCGAGGGCTATGTCACTCGTATCGCTCTGGACGAGGACAACCTGATCACCGGTTATGAGTTCATCAATCTGGGTAAGATGATGGACTTCATCAAGAAGGGCGACGATGCAAACGAGGCTCTGAAGAAGGCAAAGGGCTCCTATGGCCGCTTTGCTGACGCTGCCAAGTACATCGATCCCCGTCACGAATAAGAGGAGGACAGTAAGA
>CAZJCA010000033.1:0-17497 GCA_964544505.1 uncultured Oscillospiraceae bacterium | reverse complement strand
GCCAGCGGTATCCGCCATCAGACCACGCATACCAGCCAGCTGACGGATCTGTGCCATGCTACCACGAGCGCCGGAGTCGGCCATCATGTAGATGGGGTTGAACTGATCCAGATTGCCGGACAGTGCGTTGGTAACATCGGTAGTGGTCTTTTCCCACTGCTGGACCACCAGACGGTAACGCTCATCATTGGTGATGAAGCCCTGGCGGTAGTACTGCTCGATCTCCACGACCTTCTCTTCGGCCTGGTGGACCAGCTCGTACTTGATGGCGGGCACTTCCATATCCGCAATGGAGATGGAGATAGCGCCCTTGGTGGCGTACTTATAGCCCAGACGCTTCAGGCTGTCCAGCATCTCGGTGGCAACGGTAAAGCCATGGATGCGGATACACTTGTCAATGATCTTACCCAGCTGCTTCTTACCCACCAGGAAGTCCACTTCCAGGTCAAAGGCATGGGCAGGATCGCTGCGGTCGGCAAAGCCCAGATCCTGAGGGATGGGCTCGTTGTAGATCAGCCGGCCCACGGTAACATCGACCAGCCGCTGCACCTTCTCACCATTGATCTCCTTCTCCATACGGACCAGGATGGGTGCGTGCAGACCGATGACGCCATCGGCGTAAGCCGCCACAGCCTCATCCATGCTGGAGTAAGCGTGCTTGGGACGGAAGGTGGCTTCCTGCTTACCCTTGGCCTTCAAAGTCTTGTTCACAGCCAGGAACTCGTCAGCATCCACCAGCGTGCCAACCTCGTAATTGCTGTCACCGGCGGAAGCGATGACCACTTCCTCTGCGCCACGCTCTGCCTTGCCCAGACGGGTATAGGTCAGATAGTAGGCACCCAAAATCATATCCTGGGTAGGAACGGTAACAGGCTTGCCGTCTTGGGGACGCAGCAGGTTGTTGGCAGACAGCATCAGCAGTCTTGCCTCGGCCTGTGCCTCGGCAGACAGGGGGACGTGAATTGCCATCTGGTCGCCGTCGAAGTCGGCGTTAAATGCGGTACAGCACAGGGGGTGCAGCTTCAGGGCACGGCCCTCCACCAGCACCGGCTCGAAAGCCTGGATGCCCAGGCGGTGCAGCGTAGGCGCACGGTTCAGCATGACGGGACGGTCCTTGATGATCTCGTCCAGCGCGTCCCAGACCTCTGCCTTGCCCTTGTCGATCATCTTCTTGGCAGACTTGATGTTGTTTGCCAGGCCATCAGCCACCAGCTTCTTCATAACGAAGGGGCGGAACAGCTCGATCGCCATTTCCTTGGGCACGCCGCACTGATACAGCTTCAGTTCAGGGCCGACGACGATAACAGAACGACCGGAGTAGTCAACACGCTTACCCAGCAGGTTCTGACGGAAACGACCCTGTTTGCCCTTCAGCATATCAGACAGGGACTTCAGTGCTCTGTTGTTGGCACCGGTAACCGCACGACCACGGCGACCATTGTCGATCAGAGCGTCCACAGCCTCCTGCAGCATCCGCTTTTCGTTGCGGACGATGATATCAGGAGCGTTCAGCTGGATCAATCTCTTCAGACGGTTGTTACGGTTGATGACCCGGCGATACAGGTCATTCAGGTCGGAGGTAGCAAAACGACCACCGTCCAACTGGATCATAGGACGAATATCCGGAGGGATCACAGGCAGCACATCCATGATCATCCAGCTGGGCTTGTTGCCGGACTCACGGAAAGATTCCACCACTTCCAGACGCTTGACAAGGCGCAGCTTCTTCTGAGAGGAAGCTGTCTTCAGCTCCTCACGCAGCTGCTCGGACAGGGTTTCCAGATCGATCTGCTCCAGCAGTTCCTTCACAGCCTCAGCGCCCATGCCTGCCTTGAAATCGTCCTCGTATTTCTCCCGCATATCCCGGTATTCCTTCTCGGTCAGCACCTGATTCATCGCCAGAGGTGCATCACCGGGATCGGTGACGATGTATGCAGCAAAATACAGAACCTTTTCCAGAATCTTGGGGCTGATGTCCAGAATCAGGCCGATTCTGGACGGAATGCCCTTAAAGTACCAGATGTGGCTGCAAGGAGCGGCCAGTTCGATGTGACCCATACGCTCACGACGAACCTTTGCCTTGGTCACTTCCACGCCGCAACGGTCGCAGATCTTGCCCTTATACTTGATTTTCTTATACTTACCGCAGTGGCACTCCCAGTCCTTGGTGGGTCCGAAGATCCGCTCACAGTACAGGCCGTCCCGCTCGGGTTTCAGAGTACGGTAGTTGATGGTCTCAGGCTTTTTGACCTCGCCGTAAGACCAGGCCCGGATCATCTCCGGGGAAGCAATGCCAATTTTAATGGCATCAAAGGTGGCATCTGCCATAGTCACGCCTCCTTAATCTTCATAGGTGTCGGCGTCATCTTCCATGCCACCAAACACATCCATAATATCCTCCGGGCTGTCCTCGTCGATAACGAAGCCGGCCTCCAGCACTTCATTGGTGTCACCCAACACCAGTTCGCTTTCGTGCTCGGGGGTGTAGACGATCTCGTCATCCTCGTCCTCGTCTTTCAGCTCGATCTCGTTGCCGTTTTCATCCAGCACGCGCACATCCAGGCACAGAGCCTGCAGTTCTTTGACCAGAACCTTGAAAGATTCGGGAACGCCGGGGGTGGGAATATTGGAGCCCTTGACGATGGCCTCGTAAGTCTTGACACGACCAGCCACATCGTCGGACTTCACAGTCAGGATCTCCTGCAGGGTATAAGCAGCGCCGTAAGCTTCCAGCGCCCAAACTTCCATTTCGCCGAAACGCTGACCGCCGAACTGAGCTTTACCGCCCAGAGGCTGCTGGGTAACCAGCGCGTAAGGACCGGTGGAACGAGCGTGGATCTTATCGTCGACCAGATGGTGCAGTTTCAGATAGTAGGGGTAACCTACGGTGACCGCATTATCGAAAGGTTCGCCGGTACGACCGTCATAGAGGATGGTCTTGCCATCTTCACGCAGGCCAGCCAGCTTCAGTGTCTCACGGATGTCCTTCTCGTTAGCGCCGTCAAACACGGGAGTAGCAACATGCCAGCCCAGTGCCTTTGCAGCGTAGCCCAAGTGGACTTCCAGCACCTGACCGATGTTCATACGGGAAGGAACGCCCAGGGGGTTCAGAACCACATCCAGAGGGGTACCATCAGGCAGGAAGGGCATATCTTCCTCAGGCAGAACACGAGAAACAACGCCCTTGTTACCGTGACGGCCTGCCATCTTATCGCCCACAGAGATCTTTCTCTTCTGCGCAATATAAACACGGACAGACTTGGTCACACCGGGAGCCAGTTCATCGGAGTTCTCCTTGGTGAACACCTTCACATCCACAACGATACCGCTTTCGCCGTGAGGCACTTTCAAAGAGGTATCACGGACTTCTCTTGCCTTCTCACCGAAGATAGCCCGCAGCAGGCGCTCCTCAGGAGTCAGTTCGGTTTCGCCCTTGGGGGTGACCTTACCGACCAGGTAATCACCGGAGTGGACCTCAGCGCCCACACGGATGATACCGTTTTCGTCCAGATCCTTCAGGGTATCTTCACCCACATTGGGGATATCACGAGTGATCTCTTCCGGTCCCAGCTTGGTGTCCCGGGCTTCGGTCTCGTGCTCCTCGATGTGAATGGAGGTAAAGACATCTTCACGCACCAGACGCTCGTTCAGCAGAATAGCATCTTCGTAGTTGTAACCTTCCCAGTTGACGAAGCCGATCAGAACATTCTTACCCAGAGCCACTTCGCCGCCGGAGCAGGAAGGACCGTCGGCAATGATCTGCTCGGTAGTCACACGCTCGCCAACCACAACGATCGGACGCTGGTTGATACAGGTGCCGGCGTTGGAGCGGGCAAACTTGGTTAGACGATAGGTCTTCACTTCGCCGTCATCATACATAACCGTGATGGCATCGGCGGAAACAGCAGAAACAGTACCGGGCTTTTCAGCCTTCACACAAACCTCGGAGTCCACAGCAGCCTTGTGCTCGATGCCGGTGGCAACGATAGGAGGCTCGGTGGTCAGCAGGGGCACAGCCTGACGCTGCATGTTTGCACCCATCAAAGCACGGTTTGCGTCGTCGTTCTGCAGGAAGGGAATGAAGGAAGTTGCGATGGAGATCATCATTCTGGGGGACACATCGATATAATCAATGACTTCCCGATCGACTTCGATGATCTCGTTGCGGTGACGGCAGGTGATACGGGCATTTGCCAGGCATCCGTTCTCGTCCAGAGGCTCGTTGCCCTGGCCGATATAGTATGCGTCTTCCACATCCGCAGTCATATACTCCACTTCGTCGGTAACAAAGCCGGTAGCCTTGTCTACCTTACGGTAGGGAGCTTCCACAAAGCCGTACTCATTGATCCGGGCAAAGGTTGCCAGATAGTTGATCAGGCCGATGTTGGGACCTTCGGGGGTCTCAATGGGGCACATACGACCATAGTGGGTATAGTGAATATCACGCACATCCAGAGAAGCACGCTCACGGCTCAGACCGCCGGGACCCAGAGCGGACAGACGGCGCTTGTGGGTCAGCTCAGCCAGAGGGTTATTCTGGTCCATGAACTGAGACAGGGGGCTGGAGCCGAAGAACTCTTTGATCACAGCCGTCACAGGACGGATATTGATCAGGCTCTGGGGTGTGACAGTGTCCAGATCCTGAACGGTCATGCGCTCCCGGATCACACGATCCAGACGACTGAAGCCGATGCGGAACTGGTTCTGCAGCAGCTCACCTACGCAGCGCAGGCGGCGGTTGCCCAGGTGGTCAATGTCATCGGGGGTGCCAATGCCCATAGCCACACAGTTGAGGTAGTTGATGGAAGCCATGATATCATCAACAATAATATGCTTGGGGATCAGATCATCGATGCGCTCAGCAATAGCCTCTTCCCAATCGATGTTCTCGGTGGCCAGCATCTCCTTCAAAACAGAGAAGCGAACCTTCTCGGTAACGCCGTACTCTCTGGGGTTGAAGGAGACGAAATTAGCCATATCCACCATGTCGTTGGCAAAGACCTTGACATTGGTGTCGTTCACCTTCAGCACAGCCTCGTTAACGCCCTTAGCGGACAGTTCCCATGCCTTCTCACGGGTGATGATCTCGCCGGGCATGACCAGAATCTCGCCAGTCATAGGATCGGCAATGGGTTCTGCTGCTTCCCGACCGGACAGACGGGTGGCGATTTCCATCTTCTTATTGAACTTATAGCGGCCAACGGTGCTCACATCGTAGCGGTGGGCATCGAACAGCAGGCCTTCCAGGTGTGCGATGGCAGTCTCCACCGTGGGAGGCTCACCGGGACGCAGACGGCGGTAGATCTCCAACAGGGACTCTTCACGGGTCTTGCAGGCATCCTTTTCCAGAGTAGCCAGAATGCGAGCATCTTCGCCGAACATTGCCTTGATCTTCTCGTCGGTGTTGACGCCCAGGGCGCGGATCAAAGAAGTGATAGGCAGTTTCCGGTTCTTATCGATACGAACCCAGAACACATCAGAATTGTCAGTTTCGTACTCCAGCCAAGCGCCACGGTAAGGAATGACCGTTGCAGTGTAGGTGTGCTGGTCAGCCTTGTCCACCTCGTGACCATAGTACATACCGGGAGAACGGACGATCTGAGAGACGATGACACGCTCCGCACCATTGATCACAAAGGTGCCGCCGTTGGTCATGATGGGGAAATCTCCCATGAAGATCTCCTGCTCTTTGATCTCATCGGTCTCGGTGTTACGCAGACGGACACGCACCTTGATGGGCTTTGCATAGGTGGCATCCCGCTCCTTGCACTCCTCGATGGTATACTTGGGCTTGTCTTCCATGGTGTAATCCAGGAAGCTCAGCTCCAACTTACCGGAGAAGTCCGTAATGGTGCCGACATCCTTGAAAACTTCCCGCAGACCCTTGTCCAGGAACCACTGATAGGAGTCCTTCTGGATCTTCAGCATATTGGGGATTTCCAGGATCTCTTTGTGCTTTGCGTAGGACTTACGCATGGTCTTACCGAACATCTTGTCCTTGACCATTTCCATATGGTTCATCACAGCCTTTCTTTCGGCATAAGCCGGAATTGTGTGTTGCTTAAAATTTGATACGCCGGGTTCAGTTGTCACTTTTGCACATTTTGTATCTTGACAGCCGCCAAGTTTTGTGTTATGATGCTCATGCAAATGAGAATGGCTACATCTGGGCATAATAACACACTATGGAGGTTCATTGTAGCATAACTATTTGTATTTGTCAATGGGTTTTGTGATTTTTGCCGAGGATTTTCCTCGGTTTTTTGCATTTATACCAAAAACATCCGGTCGCTCCCCTTTCGGGAGGCGACCTTTTTCTCTTATTTTCATCAACCACAAGGAAGCACTTGCATTTTTTCGCCGCAGATGCTATTCTAGCACTATCGAGGTGAAACTATGGAATGGAACGATATTTATGATGCCGAACGCAATCTCACCGGTCGCCGCCATCTCCGTGGCGAAAGCTGGGGCGAAGGCGAATATGGCCTTGCGGTCTGCTGCTGGGTCTACGATGGCAAAGGCAATGTGCTTTTGACCCAGCGTGCCCCGGAAAAGAGCTTTCCGCTCACCTGGGAAAACTCCGGCGGCGCTGCCCAGGCTGGGGAAACCAGTCGCCAAGCCATGAGTCGGGAACTGTTTGAGGAAACCGGCATTTTTGTCCCCGAGGACGAATTCGAATACTTGGAAACCACTAGAAACGACTGGGCGTTCTTCGACCACTACTGTGTTTGCCGCCAGACGCCTTTAGAACAGATCCGATTGCAACCCGGAGAAACTTCCGATGCCAAATGGGTCAGCTTTGACGAAGCTTATGCGATGACTGCCCAGATGTGTGAGCCGATCCGCCAGCAATTCCTGCACTTTGCTCCCCTGCTGCGCACCAAGCAAACTGCACAATTTTAAAGTCCCATTTTTAGTATAGGTGTCATGTATTTTTTCTTGCAAAAAACAGGTCGTCTGTTGTATAATGAAAAAAAGCGTTTTTCGAGGCCGGTTAAAACGCTGATCTGACCGGCTGGAAAAACGCCTTTTTAATTCTAAGGAGGAGAAGATATGATTCAACTGACACATATTCAGCATCGCAGAGGCAATGTTCCCCTTCGAATTGCTCGTGGTCACTTTGCCACCAACCACAGCCACATCAACTACTACATCGACATCACCTACCACAAGACCCGTATCAGCGAAGCCAAAGCCAGCGCCTATCAATTGGTGTCCCAGTTCATCAACGACACCCCTGTTGATACCATTCTGTGTCTGGATGGCACCGCCGTGTTGGGTGCTTTTGTCGCTGATGAATTGACCAAGAGCGGTTTCTACACCATTAACGCCCACCAGACCATCTATGTTGTAGAACCGGAATTCAACAACAATTCCCAGATGATCTTCCGGGATAATATCATCCCCATGATCCGAGGAAAACATGTTATGGTGCTGATGGCCTCCGTATCCACAGGCTTTACCGCCCGCAGAAGCATCGAAGCCATTCACTATTACGGCGGCAAGGTCGCCGGTGTCGCTGCTGTTTATCGGGCCGTAGACGAAGTAGACGGCTACCCCATCCGCTCCATTTATTCTGTCAATGATCTGCCGGATTACGCCAGTTACAGCTATCAGGATTGCCCCTACTGCAAAGCCGGACAGAAGATCGATGCTCTGGTCAACAGCTTCGGCTTTTCCGAACTATAAAGACATTCACCCTGCCCATCCGGGCAGGGTCAATCTAAGGAGATAATATATGAAACTGAGTCTATGCAACAACTGGGAATTTGTTCCCCAATGGACTGAAAGCTTTGGTCGTGGCGAAGGCAGCGGCGAGCTTGTCCGTCTGCCCCACGATCCTCAGGCACTCCCCACCCACTACGGCGATCACAACGCCTATCAAATGATCTGCGGCTACCGCAAGCGGCTTCCGATTCCTTACGAATATGCCGGCAAGCGACTGTTCCTGCAGTTTGATGGTGCCGGTCACATCGCCACCGTCTATGTCAACGGACAGCAGGCCGCCCACCACCGCACAGGCTATACCGCCTTCCGCTTTGAGATCACCGATCTGGTCACCCCCGGTCAGGATGCTCTGATCGCCGTGGAGCTGGACACCACCGAAAATGGCACTACCCCTCCTTTTGGCTTTGTCATCGACTACCTGACCTACGGTGGCCTGTACCGGGAAGTTTGGCTGGATGTTCGAGAGCAGTCCTACATTGAGGACATTTTCGTCACCACCCCCAACGCCGAAACTGTTCACGCCCAGATCCAGACCCAGGGCGCAGACCGCTGCCGAGTCTCTATTTTGGAAGAAGACGGACAGGTTCTTGTAACCGAAGAAGGTTCTCAGTCCGTGGATCTGCACATGGAAAATGCACAGCTCTGGTGTCCTGCCGATCCTCACCGCTATATCCTGCGCTGCGAACTGTTGGATGAAAACGGCAATGTGGCTGACACCCAGGAAGTCAAATTCGGTATCCGTTTCCCGGAATTCCGCAACGATGGCTTCTATCTCAACGGTAAGAAGACCTTCCTCAGAGGTCTCAACCGCCACCAGTGCTACCCCCACATGGGTTATGCCGCTCCGGAAAGCCTTCAGCGGGAAGATGCCCGTATCCTAAAGGAAGAACTGGGCTGTGTTGCCGTGCGTACTTCCCACTATCCCCAGAGCCAGTACTTTATTGACGAATGTGATCGCTTGGGTCTGCTGGTATTCACCGAAATGCCCGGCTGGCAGCACATCGGCGACGCCGCCTGGAAGGATCAGGCCGTGGAAAACGCCCGTGAAATGGTGCTGCAATACCGCAACCATCCCAGCATCGTGCTGTGGGGCGTCCGCATCAACGAAAGCCCCGATGACGATGAGTTCTACATCCGCACCAACGCCGCCGCCCATGAGCTTGACCCCAGCCGTCCTACCTCCGGTGTCCGCTGCATCCTGCAGAGTAGCCTGTTGGAAGATGTGTACGCTTACAACGACTTCTCCCATGTGGGCAACAATCCCGGCGTGCGTTTAAAAAAGACTGTTACTCCGGACATGAACAAGCCCCTGCTGGTCTCCGAGCACAATGGTCACATGTTCCCCACCAAATCCTTTGACACTTGGCAGCGCCGCCAGGAGCACGCCCTGCGTCACGCCACCGTACAAAGTGCCGCCGCTGCCGACAACGAACACTGTGGCTGCTTCGGCTGGTGTATGTTCGACTACCCCACCCACAAAGATTTCGGTTCCGGCGACCGAGTATGCTACCACGGTGTCATGGACTTCCACCGCAACCCCAAGCTGGCTGCGGATGTTTACGCCAGCCAGCAGGATAAGCGGCCTGTACTAAGCCTGTCCTCTCCCATGGACATTGGCGACTATCCCGGTGGTCAGCTGGGTGAAGTGTATGTATTCTCCAACGCGAAGAAAGTCCGTCTGTATAAAAACGGCAATTTTGTTGCCACATTGCGCAAAGGTCATTGGAACGGTCTTCGCCACAGCCCCTTTGTGATGGACGATATTGTAGGCGATCTTCTGATCAGTCAGGAAGGCTTCGAAAAAAAGAAGGCCGATGCCGTCCGCAAATTCCTGCTGATTGCCGCCAAAAAAGGCCCTGAAGGTCTGTCCCCTACCGAAAAGGTTCAGATGGGTTTGGTTTGTGCCCGCTATCATATTTCCGCAAAAACGGCGCAGGATCTGTATAACAAATATATCGGAAACTGGGGCGGCGAAGCTACCGTCTGGCGACTGGATGGCGTTACCGGCGGCAAGGTAGTTGCCAGCCGCACCTACTGCCCTTCCGCCCAGCTGCATCTGGAAGTGACTCCTTCCTCCACCAACCTCCAGGAAAAGGACAGCTACGATGTAGCTGCCGTGCGTATTCGGGTGCTGGATGCCAACGGCAACATCGCTCCCTATGCACAAATTCCTGTGCGTCTGACTTTGGAAGGCGAAGCAGAACTGATTGGACCTGATGTGGTCACCGCCGAGGGCGGTATGTGCGGCACATATATCCGCACCACCGGCAACGCCGGCACTGCCAAGCTGACCATCTCCACCTATCAGACCGCACCTGTTTCTATCGTATTCTCTGTGAAATGAGCAAATCCTCCGTATCGGATTTCCGATACGGAGGATTTTTCATGCTTAATATCCCAGTTCCCGGTTTTGACAGGTAAAGAGGATGATCTGCCGTTTTTCTGCTTCCTCTTTCAAAATATTCATGGCTGCGGCGTGGCGCATATCGTCAAATCGCACCAGCGCATCATCCAAAACAAGAGGTGCTTCCGGCATCAACGCCTTGCTGACCGCCAACCGCAGGGCAAAATACATCTGATCGACAGTGCCCTCACTGCGCCATTGGGCTGTATGCAGCACGCTTTCCTCTTCTGCTCCAGCCTGCAAAGACAGGTCTTGGGAAATTGTCAGCCGATCATAGCGGCCATCGGTCAGTTCCCCAAAAATATTCTGGGCTTCCTTGGCGATCCTCGGTGCAAACCGCCGCTGTAATTCCGCCGTTGCTGCAGCCAAGGTGGCCTGTGCCAGTTCCAGTGCTGCATAAGTTTCCGTCAGCCGGGCAATTCGATCACGGGTTGCTGCCAGCTGCTGTCTGAGCGTATCCTCCTGTCCCATAGACTCCATACGACCAAGATAGTTGCCCTGTTGCTGTTTCAGAAACTGCTGTTCCTGCATTGCCTGCTCCAAAAGCCCTTGTGTCTGCTCCATAGAGCAGGTCAAGTGATCCGGTTGTTCCGGCTTTTGCAAAGGTTTCGCCATTGCAGACACCATATCGGCGTGGTTTTTGGCATTTTCATAATCCTGCCTTGCTTCCTTTAATTCTTGCCACTGCCGTGCCACATTTTCCCAGTTCTGTAGGCACTGAGAAACAGGCTGTCCCTGGGTCAGCTCCCGGATCTGACCATTGAGCGCTTCCCTTTTTTGTCTGAATTGGGTCAATATCTGCTCATATCTGGTCAGTTCTTTCGTATACAACCGTTCTTCCTCCAATGCAGCATTGGCATCTTTCAGCCATTTTTCCACATCTTCAGAACCATATTTTTCAGCCAGCTGGTTTGCTTTGCGGCAGGCCGCTTCTTTTTTATTGTAGAAATAACCCACTGCAATGGCGCACCCCAGCAGCAAAAGTCCTGCCAGTACCGCTAACAAACTATTTTGCACAACCAGCGAAAGAACCAGCCCAACAGCCACCAAAACACCTGCATACAGAGATATCTTTGTTATCATTCGGCTGTTTTTTTGCTCGGTCTGTAATTGCCGATATGCCTGTGCATCTCCCGATGCCTGTTCCACCGTCACCGGAGAAGATGCCAGTTTTTCCGGCGCAGGGGGCAGCATCTGCTGCTCCATGTCCAGCGCCATACTTTGCTGATAGAGCTGACGCAGTTGATCGGCAGATGCAGCACATTTTTCCGGATCCGGCAAAAGACTGCACTGCTCTTCCAATCTGTCCAGCCGCTCCTTGGTTTGATCCCGGCGGATCTGGGTCTGCATAATGCGGCGGTTATTTTCTTCCCCTTGCGCATATTCCAGTGCAATTCTGTGATTTTCCAAAGCAGTGATCTGCGTTTTCTTCTCCTGCTGCCGCTGGCGGACTTCATCCATTTTCTGCCGCAGGGAATCGAACTGTCCCAAGGTATCTTCCAGCTCCGCTGCCTCTTTTTCTGCCGCAGGCAGAAGTCCCGATCGATTATAGCGAACCTTATTTTTCAGTTCTTTCAGCCGTTGTGCCAACACATCTCCGGCATCGCTTTCGTCGCCGGTGGTCACGAGAGCATTGAGCCGGCGGCGCAATTGCTCATCATCCGTCACAGGAAGATCTGCCAGCCGCAGAAATCCGGAACGAAGAAATACGCTCCGCTCCACGCCCAAAAGCTGCTCACCGCAAGTAGCCGCCGTCAATTCCGGCACAGCCATGCCTGTTTCTGTTTCGTATGCACGAAATTCGCCCATGGGGATACGGCCTTTTGTCCAGCGCTCGACGGTGATATCCCGACCGGCCCAGTTCAAATCGATCCGTCCGGACATGGGACTGCCCGACCAGGGAGCATAGCGCTCCTTGTCCGCCAAAACAGTCTTTGTACTTTTCACTCTGGTCTCCACGCCATAAAGCATATTGACAAGGAAGGCGCACCAGGTAGTTTTCCCCCATTCGTTGGGGGCATGGATCACATTCAGCCCCGGCTGAAGCGTTAAAGTCTTGTTTTCCAGTTTACCAAAGGTGGCGGTCATGGAATAGATCTTCATGGCAGTACCACCTCACTTCCGTCCAAAATCTTTCTGGAGATCTTCGCTGCCAGCAGTGAGATCTGCTTGAATGCATCCTCCTCCCGGTCGAAGGTCTGCCGGAGCATTTGGAAATAAACCCCCTCCAAAGAGTCACCTCCGGCGCTCCCCCAGATGTCAACCGGCGGTTGCGTTCTGTTTCGCAACTCTAAGTTTGGAAATCCCGAAAAACGCCGATAAAGTTCGGCTATGTCCATTTTTTCACACTCGCCTGTGAATGTAATGCGATAAAAGTTATCATTTCCCACCGCAGGTAAAACTTTTGCGATGGTTTCTTCCGGTTCCGCCTCCACTGGAATTTCCCAATCATAGAACCGAGGGGTGTCCAGAGGGATAAAGCTGACTGCTGCGGTTTGTTCTAAAGTGACCAGCAGCACACCTTTTTCCTCCAGCTCGTCAAAACCCCGTCCCATAGGGCAGCCCGGCCAGGCACAGAGGGTTTTTCCTGCTCGAAAAGAGCCGGTCTTATGGATATGCCCCAGAGCCAGATAGTCCAGATTAGACGCCGCCACCTGCCCTTGAGAAACAGGATTATAAGGAGAACTGCTCTGCACGGGATCGCCGTGGAATACGCCGATATGATAGCGTTCCCGGCCCTCCGTTTTAAAGTTTTCCAGCAGCGCGCCACTGTCCATGGAAGTAAAGGCTCCGCCGTAAACACGGCAATCCAGCTGGGGTAATGATACGCTTTCCACGCTGGGATTTTTAAAGATATAGACATTTTCCGGCCACAGCTCCGACAGCCAGGGGCTGCCGGGAACGCAGAAATCATGATTGCCCGGCGAAATAAAAGTGGGTATTTTCACCTCTTCCAAAGCATGTTTCAGCGCCAGAACACTCCCTTTCGTTGCGTTTCCGTCAAATAAATCACCGGACAGCAACAGTAAATCGCAGTTTTCCTTTTTGCAAATGGTCGCAATTTTCTCCGGAACGGTGCGCAATTCTGAACGCAACCGGGCAGTTGCGGCCTCGCTGTGGCCTGCAAATGCACTATCCAAGTGCAAATCGGCGGCGTGAAGTATCTTAATCATTCAGATCCGCCCTTTCTACCCGAAGGCAACTGCCGGTTGCGCCATCAATGGTAAACACCGCCGCTTCCAGCTTCGTCTTTCCTTCTGCCCACTGATAGCGGTTGGTCAGATCCCCCCGGAACTTGGCAATGGACAGTTCCGGACGAATGCCCAGCACCGAATATTTTGGGCCGGTCATGCCCAGATCCGTGATATATCCCGTCCCCTTTGGCAGCACCTGGGCATCTGCCGTGGGTACATGAGTGTGGGTGCCCCAGACCGCACTGACCCGACCATCCAGCAGGTAGCCCATAGCCAGTTTTTCGGAAGTGGCTTCCGCATGCATTTCAACGAGAATGATTTTCGCCTTGATCTGAGGCAAAATCTTTTCGATCATCAGGAAAGGATTATCCGGGCCATAGTCCATATTGCAGCGACCGACCAGATCAATGACTGCCACATCCCCTGCTTTGCTTTCGTACACACCCCAGCCCCTGCCGGGTACTTGGGGCGCAAAGTTTGCAGGCCGCAGAATATTCTTGTTCTCATCCAGATAGTCGCACAGTTCCCGTTTGCCGAAAGTGTGGTTGCCCATGGTGATCACATCTGCGCCGGCATCAAAGACTTCCTCTGCCTGTCGGGGGGTCATTCCCACCACACTGGCATTTTCACCATTGACGATGACAAAATCAGCATTTACTTTTCTCTTTAAATACCGCAGTGAGCGGATGATCCGGTCCATGCCCGGATTGCCTACCACATCACCGACACACAGCACTTTCAGTTCCATGGGTCTACCTCCTGAATTTCTTTCTTTTAGTATATACCAGTTTTCCCCACGATGCAAGAAAAAAGAACGCCTGAAACCGTTTCAGGCGTTCTTACATTGAAGTTGTCGTGTTATTATGCCACCTGCATCCAATTGATGAGGATGATCCAAGCCAGACCATAGTAAGAAATAACAGCCACCAAGTCATTGATCGTGGTGATCAACGGGCCGGAAGCCACAGCAGGGTCAATGCCGATTTTCTTAAAAATAACGGGAATGACTGTACCGGACAGGCTGGATGCCGCCATTGCCAGCACCATGGATACACCCAGGCAACCGGAAATCGCAAAGGCCTTTGCCCCGGGATTGCCCTGCAGGCACAGATATCCGCCAATGGCTGCAAAGGACAGCACACCCATCAAAAGGCCATTCAGTACACCAATTCTGGCTTCCTTCCACACCAGTTTCACCAGTTCTTTGCCGCCCACCTGCTGATCCATCAGCACACGGATGGCAACCGCCAGAGACTGGGTGCCCACATTACCGGCCATGCCTAGGATCAAAGACTGAAAACTCATGATCACAGGCAGCTGGGCAACCACATTTTCAAATGTGCCTACCACCGCCGACACCAAAAATCCCATGACCAGCAGAATGCCCAACCAGGGCAATCTCTTTTTGACGCTCTGGTGGATCGGCTCTGCCAAATCTTCTTCAGCAGTCAAACCTGCAAGTTTTGCATAGTCCTCAGCGTATTCTTCGTCCAGAACTTCCATGAAATCCTGGGCAGTGACCACGCCGATCAGCTTATTGTCATTGTCCAACACCGGAATGGATGCCTCGGAATAGTCCAGCAGAGACTGGATACAGTCCGCAACCAAGGCGTTCGCATAGACATAGGGATAAGAGAAGGTGATAATGTTGGAAAGGTCGCTGCCTTCTCTTGCCATGATCAGATCTTTTAAATCGATAGCGCCGCAGAAGGTTTTGTCCTCGTCCACCACATAAAGGGTAGAAATATTATCATTCTCCGCCGCTTGACGCACCAGTTCCGTCATTGCGCCCTTAATAGTGGAGTTTTCGGGGATTTCGATATAGTTGGTGGACATCCGGCTGCCGATCTCGTCCTCGTCAAAGGAGCTGAGCAAACTGATCTCCGATCGAATTTCCGGGCTCATCAGATCGGTCAGGGAGTCCCGATTTTCCTTGGGCAACTGCTGCAACAGTTCCACCGCAGTGGATGCTTCCATCATGGAAAGGGCTGCCACCTTCTGCCGGATGGACAGAGGTGCAAAGTAAGTGACGATATCTTCCGAGTATTCCAAAACACCAACCAGGGTCTCCATGGGCAGCAGCCGGAACAGCTTTTTCCGTTCCTCTTCCGACAGCAGTTCCAATGCCATGGCAATGTCTTTTTCGTGATAATCCAGGATCTTTTCCTGCATTTTTTTCGGTGTCAGATTGCTTCGGACGATCTCGGCGATCTCACCCGGAAAATCCGGGGTCAATACGCCGTTTTCCTGATTTTCATTCATTGTATGTGCCTCCTTCGCTTTGTTGGCACGCTTTGGGCATAGAAAAAGCCACTGTCGGCGTCTTCACACCAGCGTGCTTTGCTGGGGTAAGAACAGACAATGGCATTCTTTTATTGACACAGTAAATTCAGGCCGCCGCATGGACAATGTGCTGCCGCCTTTGTGACCATATAAGAACGCTCTCGTCTGTATGTATTGGGCAACTGCCACTACTGTCCATGTTCTTCACCTCACGATATCATCAAATTTGGAACAACCATATTATATTCCCACAAAAGAAGAATTGCAAGCCTTTTTCAAAATTTTTGGCACAAAAAAGCATCCGTCGAAACGGATGCTTTTTGATCATTTCTGATATTCAAATTCAAAATCGTAGATGTCCACGGTATCGCCATCTTTGATGCCCATTTCTTCCAGACGGGTAAACAGGCCGCTCTTGCGCAGCAGAATATCAAAGTGGTTCAGGGACTCATAATCATCAAAGTTGATATTTTGCACCAGTTTTTCCAGCCAGGCACCGGTGATGACCCAGGTGCTGCCCAGATGCTCGATCTGCATTTCGTTGGGATCGGCAGTTTCCTCCACCGCTTCCACATACTCCGGCTCATAAATGGTCACAGGAGGCAGGGTGCTCAGCTTCTGTGCCACCACACGCATCAGCTGACGAGTACCCTGGGTGGTTCCGGCGGAAATTTCGTACAGTTCGCACCCGGCTGCTTCCACAACACTGCGCAGCCGTTCCATGTTGTCGGACTCCGGATCAAGCAGATCCGTTTTGTTGGCTGCCACGATCATGGGGCGGTTGCTCAGATCCACGGAATAGTTATGCAACTCGTCACAAATGGCGTTAAAGTCCTCCACAGGGTCTCTTCCCTCGCTGCCGGACACATCCACCACATGAACCAAAAGGCGGCACCGGTCGATATGCCGCAGGAAGTCATGACCCAAACCTGCGCCCTCAGCAGCACCTTCAATGATGCCGGGAATGTCCGCCATAACGAAGGACACACCTTCCTCCACATAGATGACACCCAGATTGGGGAACAGGGTAGTAAAGTGATAGTTGGCGATCTTGGGGCGGGCGTTGGAAGTAACACTCAACAAGGTGGATTTACCCACATTGGGGAAGCCCACCAGACCTACATCTGCCAGCAGTTTCAGTTCCAGAACAATGTCCCGTTCCTGTCCCTTTGTACCGGCCTTGGCAAAACGGGGGATCTGACGGGTAGGGGTAGCAAAATGGGCATTGCCCCAGCCGCCACGGCCGCCCTTGGCAATGACAAAATCCTCATCGGTGGACATATCCACGATGATCTGGTTGGTCTCGGCATCCCGAACCACCGTTCCACGGGGCACTTCGATGACCAGAGGCTCGCCCTTCTTACCGCTCATGTTGCGACCACGACCGTTTTCACCGGCCTGGGCTGCATACTTGCGCTTATATCGGAAGTCCAGCAAAGTGGTCATGTGGTCGGAAACACGCAAGATCACGCTGCCGCCATGACCGCCGTCGCCGCCGTCCGGGCCACCGGCATTCACATATTTTTCCCGGTGGAAGGCAACGGCACCATCGCCGCCACGACCACCGATGACTGTAATTCGCACTTTATCTACAAACATAAGATCATCTCCTGTAAAATTAGATGGTTTGTACGGTCAGAAACAGGCACTTTTCAAGTGCCCACTTCTCGCCCCACAAACTTTAGAAAAAGGGCTGTCGCAGATAGTTTGCAACAGCCCTTCCTTAACTATGCGTGACTTACTGCTCAGCGTAAACGGAGCACTGACGGCGATCCTTGCCCATACGCTCAAAACGGACAGTACCGTCCACCAGAGCAAACAGGGTGTCGTCGCTGCCGATGCCAACATTGACACCGGGATGAATGTGAGTGCCTCTCTGGCGAACCAG
>CAZJCA010000032.1:0-17631 GCA_964544505.1 uncultured Oscillospiraceae bacterium | reverse complement strand
GGCTGAGCATTTCAAAGCGGGAGCAGGCATTGGCGGCGGAAAGCGCCTTGCAGACGCGGATGTAGTTTTCCGCCTCGTCCTCCCGGCGGATCAGTTCCCCCTCAATGTCGCACTCGGCGGCGATCTGCTTCCACGCGTCGTCGTCCAGCTGATTGACCACGCGGCGGCGCTCCGGCTCCTCCGGCCCGGACTTCTGTGTGTTCCGGATCGTCGGATACATCCGCTGCCATTTGCGGCAGATCGAAACCACCTCGTTGTTGACCATGCTGACCAAAAACGCCATCACATACTCTGCGCCGCACGCAATGACCGCATCGAGCCGGCGCAGAACGTGCATCGTGATGTCGTCGGCGAACATATCAAAATCAAACCCGGTGGCGGCGATGCAATTGCGGTTGCGCTCGCTGCGCAGCGCGACACGGCTTAAATACTCCAGCGTTCTCTCCGCCGCGTCGTTATAGGCGAGCGGATCGTTTTGAACCGAGGCCGCCGTCATGCCCCGCGCTTTCAGTGACAGAAGATATTCCCTGTATTCTCTTTCGATCCTGGCGGCTGTACTCATCGTCATGCCCCTCCTTTTTCTCTGTGGAAGGCGGACGCTTTCGTCTTCCTTCGAGGGGATCATAAAAAACGAAACAAGAACCGAGATCGAATGAAAATAGAATATCGGATAAAACCAAGAAAATTGTATTCTGGATGGTGCAGCCATGGGAGAAAAGAACTTCTCTTCCCCTCAATTCACGATCGACTTTTCAAACAACGAAATAAACGATGCGGGCGTGCGCAGACCGATGCGCTCCAAGGAGCGCCGTCTTCTCGACTACTTTGTCGCAAACAACGGCCAGCTTCTGTCTCTCGACCAGATCGCCGACGCAGTCTGGGGCGCCGAGGGCTGCTCCGACGCAAACATCCAGGACACCGTGTCCAAAATGCGCAGCCGCTTCCCCTCGCTGAAGGACTGTCTTGAAACCTTCAAGGGCATCGGCTACCGCTTTCAGCTGCCGCCAAACTGCGTGGTCATTCCCGCCTGCGGCGCCGAGGCGGAGCCGACCGGCAGCGAGCGGCTGCCCCACAGTCTCACGCGCTCCAGCGCCGCGCTGGAAACCAGCCGGAGCGTTCTGCACCGCGAGGCGGAGATACGCGCGCTCGAGCAGCTTTTAGCCGAGGGGCCGTCCGCCCTGCTTCTCAGCAGCCCCGGCGGCGTGGGAAAAAGCGCGCTGGCCCGCGTTTTGTATGCAAAGCTCTCCCTGCGCTACGACAGCGTGGGCTGGGTGCAGTATCATCAGGACCTGCGCGCCAGTCTGCTCGCCTCGCTCGACCTGTACGACAGCATGGAGGACGCCGACAAGCGCTGGGCCTGCATCGCAAAGCGCCTGCGCAACGATCTTTCCTCCAAGCTGCTCATCATCGACAACGTGGATCTCAGCGTCCCCCAGAACCAGGACCCGCTGCGCGACACGCTTTTGCAGGAGATCACGGGCTGGCCCAACCTGACTGTCATCCTGACCTCCCGCATGGCGGAACTTCCCGGCTACCACACGGTCCCCGTCCGCTATCTGGGCAGCGAAGCGCAGCCCGGCCCGTGCGCGGAGCTGTTTTACTACTACTACGCCCGCCGCGAGCTGGAGCGTCCCGCCGAAGAGCGCTATCAAGCCGGCGCCGTGCTTCGGCTCATAAAATACGCCGGTTACCACACCTACGCGATCGAACTTCTGGCCCGCAGCGCCCAATACGAGGACGATCTGGATCGCTTTGCCGACCGCATCGAGGCGCTGGGCTTCCGCTTCCCGGACCAGGAGTTTTATACGAGCAACCGCAAGGCCGTTGCCACGGCCGCCGGTCAGCTTCGGCTGCTGTTTGACCGGCGCGAGCGCAGCGCCCAGGACCAGAGGATCCTCTGGGATTTCTCCCTGCTTCCGGAAAACACGCTTCTCCCGGCCGGGGAGGTGCGGCAGCTGCTCGGCTATTCGCCCAACGAGCTGCAGCCGCTGTGCCGCGATGGCTGGCTTCTGTTTGAGCTCGGGCAGGGCTTCCACATCCACCCGCTCGTGCGCGAGGCGGTACATCTTGACCTTCAAAACGGCAAAGCGCCCTGCGGGGCCGGAGGAACGCTTGTTTCGCTCGTTCTCACCGGCCAACTGATCGACCCAAAGGAGCCGCAGACCGCTATTGAGAAAAAGCTGCTCATTGCAGAAAGCGCCGCGAAATACCTTTCCCCGTCCGGCATGGGCTCGCCCGAGGATTTCTATTACAGTCTGGCCATGATGGAGTTCCGCTTTGCGCGAAAGCGGCTCACGGCCATCCACTGTCTGCAAAAGGCGTATGCAAGCGGCACGCTCGCCCCGACGGACCGCACAAGGGCACAGCAGGAGCGCTTCGCGCAGATCGCCTATCAGCTCGGCTATCTCAAATCCACCACCAGCCAGCACCGCCATGACGCCCACACCGATCTGCGCACGGCGCTGGAGCTCTGGGCCTCGCTGGACGGCCACGAAAGCGAGATGGCCATGGCGCACGACCATCTGGGCTATGTGCTTTCCGACGACGAAGCCAGCTTTGACGAGGCGCATGACCACCTGCTCCAGGCCATGGCCATCCGTCAGAAGCTGGCCGAGCAGTCGCCCTCGGAGGAGACCTTGCGCGACTGGGCCACGACCTGCGACAATCTGGGCTGTCTGTATGCCAAATGGCCCGAAAAGGCCTCCTTTGCCGAGGCGCTGCTCATGCAGGCCTACACGATCCGCGAGCGCATCTTCCGCGACACCGGCGAGCACATCACGGACGCCGCCTGGACCGCCTTCAATCTCGGCCGCTATTTCAGCGCTCTGCCCGATCGCCGGGCCGACGCGGAGCTTTATCTGCGCCGGGCGCTGGATATGCGCCGCACGCAGGAGCGCGAACGGCCGGGGATGTACACGGCAAACGTTGTGGTCACGCTCACGGCGCTGGCCGGGCTGCTGATGACCGACCCGCCGCGCTTTCCGGAGCTGTGCGCGCTGACGGACGAGGCCGCCCGCCTTTGGGCCGCGATCGACTCGGAGCACACCGGCTTTTTCTCCCACCAGATCGAATCGGACCTTTCCCACCTCCGCCGCTTCATCACCGAACACACAGGCGAATGAACCAATGGTAAAACACAGCCTCCATAATAAGTGGTACAGCCATCGATCCGCATACAAAAAGACGTAAACACAAAAGCCCTGTTCGATTTAGGAACGAACAGGGCTCTTGTATTGGAACTTATGAGAAGGCATGAATCCTCAAGTAGATGCTCAACTAGCACGGAAGCACCGGGAAGATGTCGTCGGGTTACAATGGCTTTATAAGTCGGTAATTTTTCCACGCACCGGAAAAATAGTAGCCGATGGCAAGCAGTGCGGACACGTAGCCCGCCAAACAGCTTCCCCACCAAAAGCCGAGAACCCCCATCGATGCGCTTAAAAGCAACGACAGAGCAAGCCGGGCAACCACGCCGTCCGCCAAACCGATAGCCATAGAAAGGGGGGCGTTTCCAACCCCAGTGATGACACTGCAGAAAGTAGCACGAAGCGCCAAGCCAATGGCACAGCCAGCACCCACGCCAGCATAAAGATCGGCAAGTTCTAACACGGCGCAATCGGCCACAAAAAGGGAGAAGACCTTCTGCGGAAATACCCCGATAACCAAGGCACTTGCGCCACAAAAACATGTACAGATGGCAAAGGTGGCACGCGTTGTGTGGCGGCAGCGGTCTATGCGTCCGGCGCCTATGCATTGGGCGATAGCAGTGGAGCTGGCCGTCCCCATAGAATCCGTGATGATACGGCACACATTTTCCAATTTCATGGCGATTCCGTTCACCGTGGCTGCAGCCACACCGTAGCAATTGACGCGCGATACCACAAAGAGGATGGAAAGTAAAATGGCAGCATTTTGCGTTGCTTGCGGAATACCGACCCGAAGCAAAAGCCTGATGTCTGTGCATCTCAGTTGCCATTGCGACGGGGAGAAAGCTAAGCCAAGATGATTGCATTGGCGGAGAAGATACAACCGCGCTGTAAGCAGGGACACAAACTGCCCGATCACGGTAGCAAGCGCAGCGCCCATCGTATCCCACGAAAAAACCGCAATGAACACAATATCCAAAACTACGTTGATGACCGAGGAAATGATAACACAGATAAGCGGCCCCTTGGAGTCTCCCAGTCCCCGCAACACGGAGGCAATGGCGTTATAGCCAAAGATAAACACCATGCCGCTGCCGCAAATACGCAAGTAGCGCAGACCATAGACCAAAGAGGCTTCCGGAAGGTTGAGGCTCTTCAGCTGCCAGGAGGAAAGCGTCACACAAAACACGCCAAATACAATCGATAAAACGCCTTGCACTACAAGCAAGGCAACCACAACACCGGGAATGGAAGCACAATCTTTTTTGCCCGCAAGCTGCGCCACAATGATCTGCCCGGCTGCGCCGAAACCCACACTGATGAGCGTGTAAAGCGTCATCACATCGCTGCACGTAGTCACGGCAGCCAGGGCCGAGGCATTGACCATGCGGCCAACGAGCACACTATCAACCATGCCGTAGGCAGTCTGCAGAGCATTTGCAGCTATGAGTGGAAGTGCAAAATGCAGCAGAGAGCGCCGCAGTGCGCCCTCTGTGAGATTGTTTAAGTCCGGTTTTTTGTTCATACCTACGCCTTTACATCCGCTTGTAGCGGAACTGCCGCTTGTATTTCTTATCGCCCCAGAGCCCCAGAAGCAGCACGGCGACAAGTATTCCTCCGGCAGAAAGGCTGTCGATCAAGCTGCCCTCACTCGTTCCGGCAACACGAATACGCGTACCGGTCGGCATAGTCATAGCAGGTCAGAAGCGGTGCAAAAGCCGAGGAAAGAACGATGAATGCTACCATTACTAGGCCGATCATCGCAAGTTTGTTTTTGCACAGACGCCGCCAAACGTCATAGGCCTAGCTGTGTCTTCTGTTTCGGGAGCCCTCTGTCGGCATGCCAGCAGATTTCCTTTTTTTCATGCCGTCACCTCCAATTGCTCGTCGTCTTTTTTCCGTTTCTTATTGCGATTGCTTCCGGAAAACTGCGCTTTGATGCGTGGGTCTGCGATAGAGTAGATGATGTCCACCAATAGGTTGGCGGCGCTGGCAAACACCGAAAGAACTACCACGACGCCCATGATGGAGGGGAAATCTCGTGAACTGATGGAGGACATCAGATACATCCCCATTCCAGGAATGGAAAATATGGTCTCCACAACCACGGAGCCGCCTACCAAAGCGCCGACCTGCGAACCAATGATGGTGATGACCGGGATAAGCGCATTGACAAGTGCGTGCTTATAAACCACAGAGCGTTCCGGAACACCCTTGGCACGCGCGGTGCGGATGTAGTCCTGTCGAATACATTCGAGCATGCTGGAGCGCGTCATACGGGTAGTTCTGGCAACGGACATCATGGCATTGCACAAAACCGGCATAGCATTTACGCCGAGGTATCGGCGGAAGGTGTTTTACAAGGAAAAACGAGAAGCGATAGGCAAGATGCTGCGCCAGCTGTGCGAGTGGAAAGGGTAAATATACTGGAAGCGGAGGTGTGCCCCGAGTATAAAGACCGAGGAGAACAAAAACCTAAAACCTTACGATACCTAGCGTTGACCAATGCTAGGTTCGTTTTAGGTTGGCGGAAGCGGCTCTGGAAAGAGTCCTGCCCATGGGGTAAAATTCACGAAATGGATTTTCCTTTGTTATAATTGCCTCGTGCCTCCTTGACGCCATACGTTTTCCCCTTGCGCCGCAAGATTTTCAGGGTCCTGTTGACTGAATATTTCCCGTAATTCTCCATGTAGTTTGGTGTGTGGCTACTTCATGCACCCGGAATTCTGTATGAACTTCTTCTTCTCCGCTTGTTGTTGCACTTGATAGTATAATTCACCCCATGTATAGCAAAAAGGCACCGCCCATAAGGGCAGTGCCTTTCGTTCGCAAAGATATAAGCCTTAGCGCTTGGAGAACTGAGGAGCGCGGCGGGCAGCTTCGAGGCCGTGATGACAGGCTGTCCTGTGAAAAAGGCTGCCAGTCACGCCTCTTGCTTTATTTTCCAAAGCAGCGAAGAACGCTTCCGCGCACAATATTTCCCTGACTCATGCAAACGGACGAGATGATCTCCGCCACGTCTTCTGTTGAAACCATCTTTTCCACCGGAGCCCCTGGGATGCTGCTGGTAATGGGAGTGATCATAGCGTCAGGCATTATACAGTTGACTGCGATATTGGTCTCACGCAGTTCTGCGTTCAGCGTCTCCATGAGCGTGATAAGCGCGCCCTTGGATACGGCATATGTTCCAAAATGCGGCGTTCCATAGAACACGGATTTCGCCGGGAGGAAGATAATATTTCCTTGGTTCTGTTTCAGCATGGACGGAATCGCGTACTTACAGGCAACGACCGCACCGATCGTATTGATCTCCATTAACTTCTTTAGCTGTTGAATATCAGCGTGCCAAAGCTCCGGACCAACAGAAAACACACCAGCCATATACACCAGAGCATCGACATGACCATATCGTTTTACGATTGAAGAAAAGTACTCCCGAACCGAATCCTCGCTCGCTACATCCACTTCGACTCCCACAACCCGTTCGCCAAAACTTGCAAAATCGTCAGAAAACGCAGCCCATTTTTCTTCGCTATTCCACCCAACCACAACGATTGCATCCTGCTTCAGAAATTCTCTGGTCACACTTCGGCCAAGGGCCCCAGTCCCGCCAATGGCGGCTATGATTTTGGTTGCCATAGTAGTTCCTCCTATAAACAATATTTTCATGCATTTTATGTTCGTTCTTGGTTTTTAACCTAATTTTACGAACTGTTTTATATTTTATATATAAATATTATCGTATTTCTTGACAAATGTCAATATTTTATCTATAATATGAACATAATATACGAACGCACAGCGATTGCTAAATGAACTAACACATTTATCGGCATCGGGCAGATGCTTTGGGAGGGAAGTGACGCACATCTGGATTTTTGTTTCCATTCTATGGGAACCCAGCGAAGTGAAACTATCTATACAATTCTGAAGGGAGACACATCATGGAAAAGAAAAAATTAGTCCGGAGCAACTTTGGCACCAGAGGCTGGTTGCTGATCCTTGCCGGCTTTCTCGGATTCTTTGCCTGCTCCATCATTCCCAGCAGCTCTCTGAACATACTTGTTCCTATGTTTGTGGAGAAATTTGGTTGGGAAGCCAGCACCCTGTTTGTTATCTCCAGTATCTCCGGTTATCTCAGCATCATCGGAACCATTATTCTCGCATTTTTGATGAAGAAGACCAGTGTGCGTTTCACCGTTGTTCTCAGCGCCATTGGCTTAGGTGTTTGCTGTGGTCTGTGGGCATTTGTTCAAACCACGACACAATACCTCATTTTGATGGTCGTCATCGTCTTTTTTTGCGACGGCGTCGGCGGCTTTGGTATTCCTCAGCTTCTGGCCCACTGGTTCCCCCGAAAGGCCGGTCTCTCAAATGGCTGGGCCACCAGGGGCGGCGATTGCGCCGGGAATTTGGTTTCCTGGCTGCTTCTGGGCGCCGTCGCCATTGGCGGCTGGCACGGTCCGTTCTTCGCAATGGGTGCGATCGCGCTGATCGCCGGTCTGTTGGTCCTGTTCTTTGTCAAGGACTATCCCGAACAGTGCGGATGCTTCCCCGATAACGATCCGACAACCTCCCCCGAAGAGGCTCGAAAAATATTTGAACAGAGCCAAAAATACTTGAAAACCAGCCCGTGGACCGTGAAGAAGCTCCTTCGCACAAAGCAGGTTTGGGGTCTTGGCCTGGGGATCGGATTCATCATTATGGCCGGCGGCGGAATAATGGGTCAGCTCATGATCTGCCTGACCAGCAGAGGCATTGACCAAACCACCGCGGCACTGATGTTCTCTGTGCTTGGCCTTGTGGCCGTTGCCGGTTCCTACCTCATTGGCCTTTTGGACGATCGTTTCGGCACGATCCCGTCTACTCTCATGCTGTGCGGTCTCACTGTCGTTGGACTGGTCCTGCTTGCAATTCCCAGCCGCTTTGCAGCGTGGCCCGCCGTTATCCTCTGCGGTATTTTCGTTGGCGCCAGCAACAACCTGATGGGATCTCTGACCAACCGTGTGTTCGGGCGCTACGAGCAGCAGGCCGCCATGGCTGTCATCTACCCCAGTCATGTTCTCATACGCTCATCTGCTATGGGCTTCACAGGCTTGATGGTCGCATGGACCGGCTCGTACACATGGCCGTTCCTCATCAACGCCGTGATCGTGGCCATTGTCGGTTTCGTGTTCAGCCGTATGGATATCAAGTGCATCGGCCGTACCGACGAGGATATTGCAGCCATGGAAGCCGCAGAAAAGGAGACTCAGCAAGCCTGAGGCATCACCAAGTTGACACCGCAATAAATCAGCACCAGCTCCCCCCACGGGGTCGCTGGTGCTTTTCATTTCACTCGTACAGCAGAAGGATCTTGATCAACCCCAAGCAAAAGGCGCGTCGCAGAGCTCTCCCCGCAACGCACCTTTTTCATCTTATGATCGGTTGCAAATTTTACATGCTGCCGCGTCCAGATACTGTCGCAAAAGCCGGTTGTTTTCCAAAAGCGTCGCCTCCCAGTCCGGTAGGCCGACATCCCAAAACTCTGCCACAAATCGCCGAACACCCAAGGACATCGCGCTTGCTGTCACCGCCTCAAAGTCCACCCAGCCCTGCCCATAAGGGACCTCTCGGTATACGCCCGGTCGGACTTCCTTCAAATGCAGTGCAACGAGATGTTCCTGCCCGGTTTCCAGATCTGCGCATACAGCCTCTGCACAGCCATCAGCTGCATTCGTGATATTTCCCGCATCCGGGTAAAGTTGCAGATAGGGCGACGCGATCTCATCCACCCAGCGCATCCCCTTTTTTACTGTGTTGAGAAACGCCGTTTCCATTGTTTCAAATGCCAGGACGACCCCGTCCCGCGCCGCCATCTCCACGCACTTGAATAGGTTCCTGCGAAAAATGGCCTCTGTTTGCGGGGTGCTGTTTTCGTAATAGACATCGTAGCCTGCCAGTTGTATCGTTCTGACCCCCAGTCCGACCGCCAGACGAAGCGCCTTTTCCATGATCTCCAGGCTCTGCCTCTGCACGGCAGGATCTGGGTGACCCAGGGGGTATTTCCGGTGTCCGCTCAAACATATCGAACCGATTGGCACAGAACCTTCACTCGCCGCCGCTACCACCATCCGTTCTCTGTCCGTCCACTCCAGACGTTTTAGCTTTTCCGGGGTCTCATCGATGGATAACTCTAAATAATCGTAACCAGATTCTTTGGCTAGGCTTAGCTTTTCTGCCAGCGACAGTCTGTTCGGCATACTTTTTTCATATAGCCCCAGTTGATACCCCAATATTCCCATATTATCCTTGTCCATAGTATGCGTTTACACCATGCTTGCGATAATAATGCTTATCTAGAATGAAGTCCGGAACTGACTCGATCCGGCTGTCAAGCGTTGTGCTGTACGCAGCCATTTCCGCGACCGCCTCCAGTACAACAGCATTATGAACAGCTGCCGACACATTTGCGCCCCAAGCAAATGGCCCGTGATTACGACAAAGGGCGCCGGGCACAGCCAAAGGATCCTTATCGGAAAAGAACTCCGCTATGGCCATTCCTGTGTTCCACTCATATCCGCTTTCCACTTCTTCCTGTTTCAGGCCTCGGATACACGGGATCTGCCCATAAAAGCAATCCGCATGAGTCGTGCCATAGCAAGGAATGTTTCGTCCTGCCTGAGCCCAGGCGACCGCCCACTTTGAGTGCGTATGAACGACGCCACCTATCTCCGGAAACACACGATACAGCGCCAAATGTGTTGGCGTATCGGATGACGGCCGAAGTCGGCCTTCAACCACGGTTCCGTCAAGTGCCACCACCACCATATCCGATGGTGTCATGGAATCATAATCAACGCCTGAAGGCTTTATCACCATGAGTCCGGCCTTCCGATCTATAGCACTTGCATTTCCCCAGGTCAGTATTACAAGATCGTGGCGAACCAGCGCAAGGTTGGCTTCGTAAACTTCCTTTTTCAGTTCTTCTAGCATAAATCAATCCTCTTTTACTTCCAGACCTGCGATGGCCTCTTGAATCTGCTGTGTCCGCTTGCGATGTTCTGTGTGTGGTTGCGCCACATCCGGCCAATATACATTTTCTTTTTTTGTTCCGATCATTTGCCACGCGTCCATAGCAGAGCCATAAATCCCCAGTGCAACCGCAGCGTTGATCCAGGCCCCGATTGCAGTTGCATTTTCCTGCTCTCCGGCAACAATCGGACGCTCCAAGACATCCGCCAACAACTGGCAAAAACATTTGCTTCGCGCCAGACCGCCGCTAATCCGAATTTCCTTTACCGGCAGATCCTTCTCCATGGTGAGCAAATGCTCTGCAAGTTCGTGGCATATTCCTTCAAGCAGAGCCCGAAGTATGTCCTCTCTGGTAGATGACAGCGTAAGGCCACCAAAAAAACCTGTGGCACCGCTGTCCCAGACCGGCGCGGATCGCCCCTGGAAAAACGGCAGACAAAAGACGCCGCCCGCTCCGGGCTGACTTTTTTGCAAGGCCTGGTCCACAAGCGAGTAATCCCGCTTGCCATACAGAACGTCCAGCAGCCAATCGATCGCACAGCCGCAGGTCAAAACGCTCCTTTCCTGGACACACTGCCCTGCAATGGCAGAAACACCATACACCACATCGCTGCGAAGCTCGGCAGGAAGCGCATCCAGCGCCTCCGTCAGATACGCCCCTGTGCCAAGATTGATCGAAACATCTCCGGAAGCAATGGCTCCCAAACCAAGCGCAGCGCACTGTTGATCGCCCCCCGCAGAAATCACGGGAATTCCCGGGCGGATCCCGCTTGCGGCCCCAAACACAGAGCTAACATAACCGACGATGCTTCCCGGTTCTGACAGAGGGCAAAGCATATCTTCCTCCACCCCGAATATAGAAAGTAAAACGTCATCCCAACACCGATGCCGCAGATCCATCAGCAAAGAGCGGCTCCCATAAGTCGCGTCCGTATGATATTCACCTGTCATCTGGTAAACAAGATAATCCGGAACCGTCACCAGCTTTTTCGTCCGGCGCCACACTTCTGGTTCGTTCTCTCGGAGCCACGCCATTTTTCCGCCAGAGTATACGGTGTTGACAGCACTTCCACAGCGAGGGAATATATCCCTGTTTCGTGCTGACAGCACAGCACACAGCTTCTCGTTGCGTACATCCTGCCACAGCAAGGCCTTGCGCAAAGGTCTTCCGTCGGCATCCATTGGGATCACAGAGGATCGCTGCGCCGTTATAGCGATCGCGTGGATATCGCCGAAGCGCGCGATCTCGCTTGCGATCTCCAACAACGCATCTGACCAGACCGCCGCTTCCTGCTCGACCCAGCCATCTCCAGAAAATTCCGGCTGATATGAGCGCCCAGCCGTAAAAAGCGGTTCGCCCTTTTCGTTTATCAGCATCCCTTTCATGCCGGATGTACCTGTATCAACGACCAAAATATTCATGTCGTCACTTCCGTTTCATCCGGCAACACATCGTATATGGCGATCTCATCGGTTTCACGGTTTGCCGCAAGAATTGCCGACCGACCGCCGCGGTCGAAAACCATACAATTCGCCGGGCCACAGCCTGCATCGACCACTTCATAGACATAGTCATCCTTGTTCCGGTCGTAAAAGAACGCCAACAACTCCTGCCGCCCTTCACGATTGCCGACCAAAACCACCGGTTTTTCGTTGATCTGTCCGGCATCAATGGCATGAAGAAACGGCATTCTTTCTGGATGAAGATATACCTGGACATACACGCCGGACTGTAGGCGCCAAATGCTGATCTCGTCGCCATGGAACGGACTGATCACAAACAATTCCGGCACCCCATCTTCATCCAGATCCAAACACACCGCATCGCTGGCCGGCCGCGCCAGAAGCCGCTGGCTCTTCCATGCCCCGCCAGCGGCCGGAGGAGGCTCTACTCGATATACGCCCAACTCACACGAAACGATCGCCGCTGGATTGCCCTTATCACAGAAATGCGTAAAACCATGGTTGCGCAGCAACCCGCTCATCCATGGCTCGAGCCGCAGTTGTTCTGCCTTCTCCGGCAAAACGCCAACCCATATTTTTCCTGGAAAACGCCAGTCATCTCTGTATTCGTGGTCCGTTTTCAACGTACAGGCGACCACATAATTCACCCCGCCCCGCGACAAGATCCCAAAGCGATGGACGCCTGGCAAATCACATACGTCGGTGACGCGCCATCCGTTTTCTGTGTCTTCTGCCAGCACAAGCTTTGCGCCTCTGCAGTCATTTGGAGAATAAAACTGCTGTGTGGACAAAAAGGCGCCTTCCCGTCCAGGGATCGGTGCCATGGTCATTACGCCCCCCGGCTCTTCCCACACAGTGTCTATAAGGTCTCCATCTTCACTGAAAAGGACGCATGGCGCGTGCTTCTCTGCCGCCACAAGGAGGCATCGCAGTCCCCGGTATTGTACCCGGGACAGCGCATAGCACTTTTCCAGTCGTCCGATCACTTGTTTTTTGTATCTCAACCGCGTCACCTCCCGTTCTCGCTCGTCCCAACGAGGAACACTGATTTTTGCCTCAGGCAAACAGTTTACTGGCAAGCAATATGCCGCCCGACTGCCCGCCCAAGCGTTATGGCCATGCCGATGCTAACGCCGGGCATGGACGCACTGTAGTCCACCGCAAAGCGGCCCCCGGAGCAGTTTCCTGTGGCATACAGTCCGGGAATCGGCCGGAAGCCGTCGCCCAGCGCGCGCTGATCATTATCGACTCGCAATCCGGTCACGGTGCAGAGCACAAAGCCCGTCGTTTTCTGTGCCACGAACCCAAAAAACGGCGCTTTTTTTATGGGGTGGAGGAACAGGGCGTCCTTTCCAAAATCCTCATCCACGCCCTTCTCTGCCAGAGCGTTGTAACGCTCTACCGAGCGCACAAAGTTCTCTCTGCTCGTCCCTGAATATCCCATATAGGCTGCCAACGAGGAGATGTCTTCCGCGGCGTACATACGCATTGGCCCCGGAAGGATGCTGTGTTGGATCTCATATCCCTCTGCGCCGGTTCCAACTACCTTTGGCATTTGCTCCTCCAAAAACTGAACAAAAGCCGTGTTCGCCATATCGACATTTCCGTGCTCCGTCATCTGGTATTCGAGTTCTTCCCGCCAGTTGGAGTCAAAAACCGCGCACAGTTTTCCATCCGGCTGGCGGCTTCCCTGGGAACCGCTGCCGACCTGGCCCATAAAGCTTTCATCCGTATACCGCATACCGTATTCATTCAAGCGCAGGAAACAGGTTCCCAAAAAGGCTCCCGCATCCCCCGCGCGCGTGCCCTCTGTGGTGGCAATGGGCCCTGGGTCCATTCTGGCACCCGCCCAAAGGCCCATTCGAATCCCCTTTCCGTCCTGACCAATACCAATAATTCGGCCTTTGCCGTCGGTCAAATTTTCCACCTCCGGACACAGATCCCGAACCATCGCCTCATTTTTGCTAAAATCTCCGGCGGCAAGCAGCACCCCCTTCGATGCGGTAAAGCGAACAAATTTTCCATCGCTGTCCCTGGCAACAACACCGCAGACCCTCTCGCCATCCTTTATCAGCTGTTCGCCAGTCATGCCGAAATAGAATTCCACGCCCAGCGCTCGCGCCAGTGCATGATTTGCCTTGACGATCTCCCGCAGACCAAAGCCAGGTTCCTTCATTTCAATCGTACCTGAGAAAGAACGAAATGCTCCATAATGGCCTGGATACTTCTTTGGCGCAGGATTCTGCATGAGGTGTATGTGCGACTTGACCTCCTCGCTCACCGGTTCAAGCAGCCAGTCCAGCGTCTCTCCTCCGTGTCGAGCAAAATATGCCGCAAAGTAAGGATTGGTCTTGTTTAGATTGCGCAATTGCCAATCCCTCTGAAAATCCAAAGGGTCATATGCCGGGACCCCGCGAGATAGGGCAAACTCGGAGTTGATCGTACCAATGTCAACCCCAATGATCCACTGTTTATCCTCCGGCTGCTGCTCGATCACAATAACGCGGGCGCCTTCTTCCGCCGCTGCCCGGGCAGCACAGCTGCCGGCGTGGCCAGCGCCGATGATCACAACATCCGTCGACTCCTCCCACGCAATACACTCGTCGGTTATCGTCTCCGGAGACTGAGCCCACGCGGGAACCAACCGTGTTGTCTCGGGGACCAACTCGTTTCTCGTATCCAAATCGTTCATGATATACCTCCGCACTCGGCTTTTTTTCTTTTGAATGATAAAATAATATCACATGCCGTTCCAATAGTCAACCTTTATATGATTCTTCGTTCATATCCGCCCCATTCTACCCTGTATTCCTTTTGGTTGACTTTTTTGATATGATTTGTTATACTGACCATAATTTGAATTATATGAACGAAGGTGCCCTCTGGTTCACAGCCGGGCAATCTGAGGATGGGCATATGAAAAACAGCAGAGACAGCATAAACGCACGAAGAAACGAGATTTTGAAGATCATAGAAAGTCGCCGTCAGATTTCTACGCAGGAACTAAACGCCATGTTTGATGCATCACCCCTGACCCTGCGCAGAGATTTGGACTATTGGGAATCCGAAGGCTGTGTTCAGCGTTATTACGGTGGCGTGCGCTTTCTCGTCCCAGAGAAAGAAGCCCCTAAGTTTGACGAAAAACTACAGTCAAACACCGTGGAAAAGCAGCTGATTGCTCGGCATATCGCCGCAATGATCGAGCCGGATAGGACCATTTTCATGAATTCTGGTACCACGATCTATGAAGTCATGCGATGCCTGGCCAACAAAAATGAAACGATCATCACAAATAATATACTGGCAGTGGACGCTTGTTCCGGAGGCAATTGTGAAATCATTTGTACTGGCGGCGCTTATAACGACATAACTCGTTCATACAACGGCGAGCTTGCTACGAGCGTTATTCAGAAAACCTTTGCTGATTATTGTGTGTTAGGCGTCAATGGCATTGGGCATAAAACAGGGATCACAACCTCTATATTCCAGGAGACCATCGTAAACGAACTGATGCTGGAGCGGTGCAACGGAATGAAGATTGTTGCCGCCGATAGCTCCAAGATCGGAAAGATTTTTCGGTTTACCAGCGTTCCTCTGGATCGGATCGATCTGCTGGTGACCACTTCGGCTGCGGATCCAGATGAGTTGGCTGCAATACGGGATTCCGGCGTTACGATCGCCTTTGCAGACCGCGAGCCTGACACTCTGATTTGATATTAAAGAAAAAGAACCGTGTTCTTGTGAGGACACGGTTCTTTTTCTTTTAGACAAAAGCAAACTAGCTTTACAGCGTTAAAAACATTTTATTGAGCGATTCCCGTTGACATTTGAATTGTAACATCATATAATGAACGTATTAGTTCATAAATCAGTCGCGCACCCCGCTTTAATATTGTATGCGTTCGAATGGAGGGATCAATTCTGAGTAATGTGAATGATATAACCCGAGACACCTGGATACTGAGCACCTTTCCCGAGTGGGGAACTTGGCTTAACGAGGAGATTGACGCCGAGTTCGTAGGGGAAAACACGCTGAAGATGTGGTGGCTGGGCTGCACAGGGATCTGGCTGAAGACCGCTCACACGGATATAACCGTCGATGTATGGTTCGGCACAGGCAAGCGGACCAAGGGAAAAAAATACATTGATCCGCATCATCAAATGGCGCGGATGTGCGGCGGCCGCAATCTCCAGCCAAATCTGCGCGCATGTCCGGTCGTTTATGATCCCTTTGCGGTCAAGAAGGTGGACGCTGTTCTGGCAACCCACGCCCACAGCGACCATATGGACGTCAACTTTGCCGCCGCGGTGCTGAAAAACTGTAGTAGCGAGGTCAAATTCATTGGCCCCAAGCGCTGCGCTGATATATGGACATCCTGGGGCGTTCCGGCGGACCGGATCGTCGTAATGGCTCCTGGCCGTCATGTGACCGTTGGAGACGTAGACATCCTGGCTCTGGAGTCGTTTGATCGCACTGCGCTGATCACGGCAGAGGCAGAGGTTGTTCTTAAAAACAAACAACCCCCGGATATGAATGAGCTCGCTGTAAACTATCTCCTTCAAACACCCGGCGGCAATGTCTATCACAGCGGCGACTCTCACTATTCCAACATGTACGCCAAGCACGGCAATGAACACAAAATTGACATTGCTCTCGGCTCGTACGGCGAAAACCCCCGCGGGATCACAGACAAGATGACCTCCTCGGATATTCTTCGTATGGCGGAGGCGCTGCGCACACGGGTCATCATCCCATTCCATCATGACGTATGGACCAATTTCCAGGCCGATCCAAACGAGATCTTGCTCTTGTATAACTATCGCAAGAACATGATGAACTATGAGTTCAAACCGTTTATCTGGTCTGTTGGCGGAAAATTCACCTATCCTGCGGAGGCCGACACTCTGCAATACCACTATCCTCGCGGATTTGATGACTGCTTCTCCGTGGACACAGATTTGCCCTTCCCGGCCTTCTTATAACAACTCATTCCCAAATGAAAGGAGCCCCCAATAGATGGATATCGACTATGACGCACGCCTAGCCGCCCTCGAAGCAAAAGTAGAAGCTCTTAGTTTGGATAACGCTCGTCTCACCGCGATCAACGAGATACAGAACCTCATGGCGCGATTTGAATACCTCCACACCGCCAGAATGCACGAAGAGGTGGAAAAACTTTTTACCACCGAGCGAGATGACGTGTATTTTTCCTTGGATGGCATCGGCACTTTCTCCGGCAAGGAGGGCATCCACCGGTTGTTCACGCGCTTTTTCCCGCTGATCCAGGGTCCGGATCCAAGAGGACTTATGCGGATCCATACCATTACTACCTCTGTTCTGGAAGTAGCCGGCGATGGAGAAACCGCAAAAGGCATCTGGATATCACCGGGAAACGAAACCACTGTACCGCCAGGTGGCCAGAAACCGGAAGCGACATGGGTGTGGAGTTATCTGGAATGCGATTTTCTGCGGGACAGCACCGGGTGGAAAATATGGCATTATACACTGCATCCCATATTTAAAACACCGTATAACACAAGCTGGGTAGACACCCTTTATCTACCTCCCGACGGCGACCCTCTGCCGCCGGACATCGGCCCCGACAGAGAAAACCCCAACTGGACCGCCTACACACCCGATGGCATTCGCTCGCTGGAGCCTAAACCGCCTATACCCTACGATCACTATTCTCCTTAACAAACGCATCTCATCCCTTTTTCTCTTTCCTCAGGTCCGCCGGTATGTTTGCATGCCGGCGGATTTTTTGTGTCAGGCAGAAAACCACTCGCTAAGCGAGTGGAAGAAAAAAAGGCTACTGCCGATAATGAAAAAACCTCCTATAATAGAAGCTGCAGGTCTGCCAACCGCAGCGACTAGAATAGGAGGTAAGTCTAATGAAAGACGAAAAACAGTTTATCTCACAGTAAGTGGAATTGCAAGTATCACATAGTATTTGCAACACTCTTCTGAATCACACACAGGTAAAACGGATGTGACGGGTCCGGT
>CAZJCA010000031.1:0-17763 GCA_964544505.1 uncultured Oscillospiraceae bacterium | reverse complement strand
ACCATGGAGTTCGACGGGGAGCGTATACTCGACGGCATCAATCTCTATATCAATGACCATGAATTTTTAACTTTGCTAGGCCCTTCCGGCTGCGGCAAGACCACCACGCTGCGTATCATCGGCGGCTTTTTAAATGCTACCGGCGGCGAGGTGACTTTTGATGGGAAGAAAATCAATGATGTTCCGCCTTATGAACGCCAGATCAACACCGTCTTTCAGCGTTACGCACTGTTTCCCCACCTGAATGTATTTGATAATATCGCATTCGGCCTGCGGGTGGCAAAGGTTCCGAAGGAAGAAATCAATGAACGGGTCAACCGGATGCTGGAGATCGTCAGCCTGAAAGGCTACGGTCATCGCCGCATCAATGCCCTGTCCGGCGGTCAGCAGCAGCGTGTGGCCATTGCCCGTGCGCTGGTCAACGAACCGAAGGTGCTGCTTCTGGATGAACCTCTGGGTGCATTGGATCTGCGTCTGCGTAAGGATATGCAGAACGAACTGAAACGGATCCAGCGTGAGACGGGCATCACTTTTATCTATGTGACCCATGACCAGGAAGAGGCACTTTCCATGTCCGATACCATTGTGGTCATGGACAGAGGCCGCATCCAGCAGATCGGAAAACCGGAAGATATATATAATGAGCCGAAGAACGCCTTCGTGGCGGATTTCATCGGCGAAAGTAACATTCTCGACGGCGTGATGCTGTCCGACTATAAGGTTCGCTTCTTTGGACGCACTTTTGAATGCGTGGACAAGGGCTTCCAGCCCAACGAGCCGGTGGATGTGGTCATCCGCCCGGAGGACATCGACATTGTCGAGAAAGAACAGGGCCACTTGGTCGGCACTGTGACCAATATCACCTTTAAGGGCCTGAACTACGATATCATCGTGGATTTCAAGGGCTTTAAGTGGCTGATCCAGACCACGGACTACTGTGCCGTGGGCTCCACCATCGGCATTCGCCTGAACCCGGAAGACATTCACATCATGCACAAGAGCGAATACTCCGGCATGTTCGGCGATTACAGCTCCTACTCGGCGGAGTACGACGAGTTGACGGAGGATGTGGCCGATGAAGAAGAATAAATCTGTTCTGCTCAGCGTGCCCTACATCCTGTGGATGGTGCTGTTTACGCTGATCCCTCTGGGCGTGGTGGGCTACTATGCCTTAACTGACCCGGATACCGGTGCGTTTACCTGGAGCAATATCCTGGAACTGGGCACTTATCTACCGGTTTTTGGTCGATCCATTGCCTATTCTGTGGTGTCGGCAGCACTGTGCCTGCTGCTGGGCTATCCGGTGGCCTACTTCATTGCCCACCGCAGTGAGGTGGTGCAGAAGATCCTGTATATGCTGGTCATGCTTCCCATGTGTATGAGCTTCCTGCTGCGTACCTTGGCCTGGGTGGGCCTGCTGCAGGATACCGGCATCATCAATACCTTTCTGGAAAATCTTGGCCTTGCCAAGATCTCTCTGATCCGCACGCCGGCGGCGGTGGTGCTGGGCATGGTGTATAACTACCTGCCTTACATGATCCTGCCGCTGTACGCCATAATCGTGAAGATCGATAACCGGCTCATCGAAGCGGCGGAAGATCTGGGCTGCACCCCTGCCCAGACCTTTATGAAGGTGATTCTGCCCCTGTCCATGCCCGGTATCGTCACCGGTGTGACCACGGTATTCGTTCCTGCGGTATCCACCTTCTATATTTCTCAGAAGCTGGGCGGCACGGAAATGCTCATCGGCGATGTGATCGAGCGCCTGTTCAAGCAGGGTAACAATGCCAATCTGGGCGCAGCGCTGAGCCTGATTTTGATGATCCTGGTGTTTGTCTGCACCGGCATTATGAATAAACTGACCGGCGCCGATGGAGAGGATGTGGTGGCTGTATGAAAAAAACGAACCGCATCTTCACCTGTTTGATTTTTATTTTCCTCTATGCCCCCATGCTGGTGCTGATCGTTGGCTCCTTTAACGAGGGCAAAAGCCTGTCCCGATTCGATGGCTTTACATTTAATCAGTATGTGGAGCTGTTCAAGGACAAAGACCTTTTGAAGTTGCTGGGTAACTCTGTGCTGATCTCCGTGCTGGCAAGTGGTGTTGCTACCATTTTTGGTACGGTGGCGGCGGTGGGTATCTGTAACTTAAACCCCAGAATGCGCAAGCTGACCATGCAGGTCACCAACATCCCCATGACCAACCCCGATATCGTTACCGGTATCTCCCTGTCTCTGCTGTTTGTGTTTTTGGGCAGCAAAATGTTGGGGCAGCAGAACAGCCTGACTTTCTGGACACTGCTCATTGCCCACATTACATTTAATCTGCCTTATGTTATTTTAAATGTTATGCCCAAGCTCAAGCAGATGGACAAGTCCCTGGTGGAAGCGGCGATGGATCTGGGCTGTACGCCTTTGCAGTCGTTCTTTAAGGTGACCCTCCATGAGATCATGCCCGGCGTGGTGGCCGGTGCGATCATGGCCTTCACCATGAGTCTGGATGATTTCGTGATCAGCTACTTTGTTTCCGGCATGGACTTTGTGACATTGCCTGTGGAAATTTACAGCTACACGAAAAAGCCCATTCCGCCTAAGATCTATGCCATGTTCACCCTGCTGTTCCTGCTGATTTTGGTGCTGATGATCGCCATGAATCTGCTGCAGCTGCGTGCGGATAAGAAGAAAGTGCAGGTGAGCAAATGAAGAAGATCGTTGCACTGCTTCTTGTGGCGTTGCTGCTGTGCGGCTGCCAGCCTGCTGTCTCTGACCCCAGCAACAGTGCCGGGGCAGGGAAGATCACCCTCAATGTCTATAACTGGGGTCAATACATTGCCGACGGAAGCGACGGCTCTTTGGATATCATTGCCGCCTTTGAAGAAAAGTATCCCTATATCCATGTCAACTATTCCACCTTCGACTCCAACGAAGTCATGTACACCAAGCTGTCCTCCGGCGGCATTACGGTGGATCTGATCTTCCCCTCGGATTACATGGTGGCACGGCTGCGGCAGGAGGGGATGCTGCAGGAGCTGAACTTCGACAATATCCCCAATTATAAATATGTAGACGAAACCTTTAAAAACCTGGCCTACGACCCGGAGAACAAGTATTCCGTTCCCTATACCTGGGGCACGGTGGGCATCATTTATAATAGTAAGTATGTAGATGAAGCAGATGTGACCGGCTGGGAACTGCTGTGGAACGAGAAGTACGACGACAAGATCTTGATGTTCGACAATTCCCGGGATGCCATGGCGATCGCCCAGTACCTGCTGGGTTATGATATCAACACCACGGACAAGCAGGAGCTTCAGGCCTGTGCCGATAAGCTGGCACAGCAGAAGCCGCTGGTGCAGCAGTATGTGATGGATCAGATCTATGATCTGATGCAGAACGAGGAAGCCTGGATCGCCCCCTATTACGCCGGCGACTTTTTGCAGATGCGAGAGGTCAACGAGGATCTGGCCTTCTATTTCCCGGAGCAGGGCTTCAACCTGTTCACCGATGCAGCCTGCATCCCCACCTGTGCCAAGGAGAAGGAAGCGGCGGAGCTGTTCATCAATTTCCTGTGCGATCCGGAAATTTCCGGTGCCAATATGGACTGGGTCTGCTATGGCACCCCCATTTCAGCGGCTAAGGACTATCTGGATCCGGAGGTTGCCAATGACCCGGCGGCCTATCCTGCCCCGGAGGTGCTGAGCAAGGGCACGGCCTTCGATTTTCTGCCCCCGTCGGTGACGAGAATGGTCGAAAGTTTGTTCCTGAAAGTAAGAATTGGCAACAAATAGTTACAAATTGTAACCAAATTAAGGCTCTCCGAAACCCGGAGAGCCTTAAAAATATGCAACATAACCAAAGGTGGACAATTCTAAAAGAATAAACATAGCAGGATTAACTAAGAAATACTACATTTTGTGTAACCACCCTTGATTTTCCAGAAATGGTTTAGTATAATACTTGCGTACATTGGTCAGGCTGTGAAGCCACGCCATGTGCAGTTCATCGTTTTGTGCTCCCTCAACAATGAGGAAGCAATTATGATCCCAGGCATTGGTGGCAATGCCACAAAAAATACAACGAAAAGGAAAGGGAAAAATTATGACTAAGAAGATTTTAGCAATGTTCTTGGCTGTGATGATGGTCATCTCCCTGCTGCCTACCTCCGCACTGGCAGTGGAGCTGGATCATGCTAACTGTTGCCCCGGCGACGAAGCACACACCATTGAAAATTGCAAGGACTACCAGATCCTTGGTCTGGTAGAGGCTACCTGTACTGAACCCGGCGGCACACAGGCTCGCTGCAATCACTGCGGCAAGACCTTTATGCTGCATGAAACAGCAGCTGCTGGCTCCGGCGAGCACAGCTGGGGCGAAGAAGTCGCCGCTAAGGAGCCCACCTGCCAGGCTGACGGTATGAAAGCTTACAAGGTTTGTAAGAGCTGTAAGGCTGTTGGCTATGACAAGGACGGCGAATGGACTGTCGTTGCTAAGCAGGGCGAGCTGGCAGAGAATGAGACTCTGACTGCAAACCAGATCGCTGCTCTGAAGATCGCTCATACTCCTAAAGATCACAAGTGGGTCAATAAGACTCCTGAGATCACCTGCGAGAATCACGAAGAGGGTGCTAAGCAGAAGTGGGAATGCTCTGTTTGTAAAGAGACTAAGGAAGTGGCAATCACCCAGAATGCACATACTTGGAACAATGGCGAAGTGATCAAGGGCGAGGACGGCAAGGCTACCGGCGTTCGTCTGACTTGTACTCACTGCGGCGTTACCAAGGATGTGGCTCCTGTTGACAGCCACGATTGCGTGTGGGTCGAAGTGGAAAAGCATGAGGCTACCTGCACCACCCCTGGCACCAAGGCCTACGAGTACTGCGCTAAGTGCGGTGCAAAGCGCATTGGAGAGAATACAGTCGAAAGTGATGAAGAGCTGATTATTCCTGTTAAGGGACACACTTTCGATACTACAGGTTGGACCTGCAAGACCGAGAGCGCTATCTGCACTGTGTGCCATCTGAAATACGAGGGCAAGGTCATTGAGGACTACCGCAATGCAAATGTTGCCCAGAATGGCCACAAGGTTGATATCGCTAAGTTCACCTGTAAGGAAGACCAGACTCTGAAGTGTGAAAACTGCGAGAAGCAGGTCACTCCTGAGGATGTTGATTTTACTCGTCCTGCACATACCAGAAGCACCCCTGAAAAGCCCTGCGTGGATAACAATATCTACTGCACCAAGTGTGAAAAGCTGATTGAGGAGCAGGCTGCTGTTTCTCATACTTGGGTAATCAAGGGTACTACTACCGAGACAAACCCCTGTACCGACATCAATGCTGAATGTTCTGTGTGTAAGGTCACCGCTAAGTCTCTGGGTCTGGGCAATGGTCACACTTATGGCGCATGGGGCGAAGACCCTGACCATAAGGCTACCTGCACCGAAAAGGGCGACAAGATCAGAAAGTGCACAGTTTGTGGTGAAACGCAGAGTGATGAAGACGCTATTGATGAGCTGGGCCATGATAAGAAGTCTTTCACTATTCCTGGTAACTGTGTGACAAAGGCATATACTGTTTACTACTGTGTCCGCGAAGGCTGTACTCTGGAAAAGAAGACCAATGATGCAACTCACGACTGGTCCGATGTCCTGATCCCTGGCAATACTTATAAGCTGGGCGTGGACGACTTCTATGCTGTTGTGAACGAATGGTGCGAAATTTCCATGGAACAGGAGCACACTGACGAGGAATATCCCGAATATAGTGTTTACGCAACTGCTTGGATTCTGGAAGAGTGCGAAGGCGGCTACTGCCTGTCCATTGAACTTGAGGTAGATGGTGAGAGCCAGAAGTTCTACCTGCAAGCTGTGCAAATGCTCGGCTGGCGGTTTGCTGCAACTGAGGAATACTCCCTGATCACCTTCGAAGATGGCGTTATGCTGATCGATGGTAATGCTTTTGCCCTGGGAAATCGTGGCAACATTGTTCTGGTTGAAGAAGAAGACTGGGCAACTTCCGATCTGCTGAACCTGGTGGCAGCTGAGGGTGTCCGTGTTGTTGAAGTTGTCGAGGGCACTGTTGACGCTGAGAAGCACGAAAATATCATCGTGTCCGAAGAGGACAGCAAGGCTGCTAACTGCTACACCAACTCCGTAACCGTTAAGAAGTGCGATGATTGCGGGACAAAGTTTGCTCCCGTCACCGGCAACGATAAGCTGAACCACATGAAGGACGGCAAGGAGTACTGGATCGATGCAGTGGATGGTGATCTGGCTGCTATCAATGAGAAGCTGGGCACCGAGTATACTGCAATCTCCAAGAATCCTACTTGTGTTGAAGATGGCTATAAGCTGGTGAAGTGCGGTCATGAAGGCTGTACCGGTCACTATAAGTATGTCGTTGTTACTCTGGAAGACTACCTGGCAGAGAACAAGAACTATGATCCTCATGCTTGGAGTGCACAGGCACCTGCCGCTTCTCACGAGAATCAGATCGTCTACTGGACTGCAAACTGCACCCGTATGGGCTGCGATGCTGTCCACGAGGCTACTGCCATTGTCTGGGCAGACGCTGACAAGACCTATGCATCCAAGACTGTTGCTGAAGCAGTACATAGCGTTAAGGAAGGCACTGTCAATGTGGATGTCGAGGCTACCTGCACCGCCAAGGGCAGCGGCTCTTACACCTGCACTGTCTGTAACAAGACTGTTAAGTACGAAATCGCTGCTCTGGATCACGACTGGGCAACAGTTGTAACTGCCACTGGCGAGCTGACTGTTGGCACCAAGCTGACTGCCGACAATTACCACAAGGATCCCACCTGCCAGTCCACCGGCTACACTTACAGCTGGGGCTGTAAGCGTGAGGGTTGCTCTGAGGGTCACAAGATCAAGGATGTTGATTGGGGCAATTTCAAGACCCTGGAGAAGGTTGACCACAAGATGAAGGCTTGGGATTACTACGAGTTCCCGACAACCTATGCTGACTGCGATAAGCCCTGCTATCTCCATGTTCTTGAGTACTGCGAGTATGAGGACTGCGTTTGGGCAGATCAGGAGAACTACACTGAAGAACAGCTGAAGTGGATTAAAGAAAATCATTTTGGTCTGAGAAGAGAAGATGGCAACTTCCCCCACATTGTCTTTGATACCAAGCTGATCGCTCAGAAGACCGATGCTGACCTGTGCAAGGATTACAACTACGAAGTTTATGCTTGCCCCTGCGGTCAGTTCCATGTCCGTAACCTGATTGGTAACTTCGGCCACCAGTGGGTCGTTGATGAGGATAATGCAGCCAATGTGGGTGCAACCTGCACCACTTACGGCAAGCATGTGGAGTACTGTGCTCTGTGCAACAATGCTACCAAGACTGTTACCGATGCAAAGCTGACTTACCACATCAACTCCGACGGCATCAAGTTCACTGAAAAGTGCAACGATGAGGCCGCAAAGCGTGACTGTGTCATCTGCCATCAGGAAAATGTTGGCAAGCTGCACACGCTGACTGAGGTCAAGCATGAGGCTACTTGCGAGACAAAGCTGTACTACAGCTACGAGTGCGCTGATTGCGACTACACTGCTCGTGGCGAGTACATTGGCGAGCCCACCGGTCACAAGGAACCCGAAGGCTTCGAGGAGCCCGAGGCTAACTACGATGGCGATCAGAAGTGGTCCTATGTCTGTGAGACCTGTGGCAAGACTGTCAGCGGCACTGTTGAGATGCTGACCGGCGCACACATGGTGCTGGATGCTGAGGACTACACCTTCGGTTCTCTGGTCACCGTCACCGTCCGTCTGGACAATGTGTACGATGTGATCAATGCTTATAAGTTCCGTGTTAAGTTCAATGACAGTGCTCTGACCTATGTTGGCTACAAGGATCTGACCAATGGCGAGTTCATCTCCAGCGCATCCGATGTCGATGAGACTTATTACTGCGAACTTGATTTCGTGAATGTTTCCGGCGTCTATGGTGGTACTGGCAACTATGAGATCAACGGCAGCCTGGAGCTGGTTGAGCTGTACTTCCGTGTGTCCACCGACTATACTTCTGAAAGTGCTATCGACCTGATTAGATTCGATTTCGACATGGACTTCGACGAAGAAAATGGTGAACGGGTCGATTACTACTTCTATCCTGCAGTCGCTTTCTGGGCTGAGAATGAGAAGGCTCGTGACTTCGACGAAGAGGTAGATATTACTGCTAATATGGATCATCTGCAGGCTAACCTGCACCAGCTGGGTGACTACAATGGCCTTGCCGGCCTGACCATCCATGATGTCCGTGAGGCTCTGGCTCTGATCACCGAGGAAGGCTACAATGTGGCAGTGGATGTCAACTACGACGGCAAGTTCGACGCCGAAGATGTCCGCCTGCTGCTGGCTTTGGTAAATTCCGCAGACAAGTACGAGGCTTCCATGGAGCTGGTCAAGGCTAACATGACCGCTGAAGAGCTGGATCGCTATTTCGGCTATGCTTCTTGCCCCAACGAGGATTGTGGCTGGTATGGCGACAGCGATTACACCTACTGCCCCGACTGCGGAACTGAGCTCGACCATTTCATCCGCTAAAAAGAGAGGAGACAAATATGAAGAACAACAAGCTTATTTGCATCGTTTTGGCGTTGCTTGTATGTTTGACCATTGCTGTTTCCGCATCTGCAACTACTGAAACCAATACGAATTTGACCTTTAAGCTGGAGTCCACTCTGGACTCCAGCCAGGGTCCTGCAACTACCGTCGAGCCCGGTGCTGAGTTCACGGTCAATGTTGTTCTGGAAAGCAATCCCGGCGTGAAGTTCTATGTTGCTTATCTGAACTATAACGCTGAGAATCTGGATCTGACCAACATCGAGTCCAAGAACGACAATGTGACTGTGAAGCAGTCCGTTGCTGCCGATGGCAGACTGGTCGTCACTGTTGGTGATGTTGCCGCTCTGATCGGCGAAGGCAAGGTCGTTACCGATACCGGCGTTGTTGCAGTTCTGACTTTCAAGGTAAAGGCTACCGAAGAGGATATCTCCTCCGGTAACAACATCTCCCTGGAAGTTGATGGTAATAATGTAGTTGACGCAAATGGCAATATCGGTACTGAGGCAGATGTCGAAGTATCCGAGGTCGAACCCATTGTACCTACTGTCGTCGCAAAGGATCATGTGTGTGACGAGAAGAACCTGATCACCCATGGTGCAGTTGCTGCTACCTGTGAGCAGGACGGCTTTGAAGGCGATATCGTTTGCCCCGTCTGTAACAAGGTTTTTGTAGAGGGTAAAACTCTGAATAAGCTGGGCCATGATTTGGATCAGGAGAATTTCGAGATCAAGACCGAGCCCACCTGCGATACCGATGGTGTGAAGGTCCTGCATTGTAAGCGTGAGGGCTGTACTCACACTGAGGAAGCTCCCATTGCTAAGCATGATCATGACTATCAGACCGTTAAGGGTTATGCTGCTACCTGTACCGCCGAAGGTTTGACCGACGGTGAACAGTGTACCATCTGTAAGGCATGGAAGACCGAGCGGAAAGCAATTGCTGCTCTGGGCCATGACTATCAGCATCAGTACAATATCAGCGAAGCTACCTGCGAAAAGGCTGGTACTGAATGGGTCAAGTGTTCTCGCTGTGAGAATACCACCGCTCGGGAAGTTCCTGCCAAGGATCACACCCCCGTAGATGTGGCTAAGAAGGATGCTACCTGTGCTGAGGCTGGTCACGAGGCTGGTAAGGTCTGTTCCGTCTGTAACAAGACTCTGGAAGGTCTGACCGAGATCGCTGTTAGCAAAGAGCACACTATGAATGCTGGTTCTATCACCACTCTGCCCACCTGTGGTGCAATGGGTGTCAGAACTTACACCTGTACCGTCTGTGGCGAGACCAAGGTCGATGACAAGGTTCCCGCAACCGGTAACCACACCTACGGCGAATGGAAGGTGACCACTGAGGCTACCACCGAGACCGAGGGTGTCAAGACCCGTGAGTGCTCCGTCTGTGGCGCTAAGGAGAATGCCCCCATCGAGAAGCTGCCCGAGCCCGAGAACAACACTGTTGTCATTGTTGTTGTCGCTGCTGTGGTAGTTCTGGCTGGTGCTGGTGTTGCTGCTTACTTTGTTCTGAAGAACAAGAAGAAGATCTAATGACTAAAAAGTAATTTTTCCCAATAAAGAATCCGGTGCACTTCGGTGCACCGGATTTTTACATGTAAGCCCCAGCGGATAACCGCCGGGGCAATTTGCTTATTTGATAGCCAGATTCTGGATCCAGCTGCCTTTGCGGATCATCACCGCACCGATCACGGCTTTGATGATGTCCATGGACTGACAAATGGCGTACAGACCGATGATACCAATGGCGGTAAAGCGGCTCAGACAGAAAGCCAAAGGCACACAGATCGCCCAAACAAAACAACTGTCAAACAGGAAGGTAACGATGGTTTTGCCGCCGGAGCGCAGGGTGAAGTAGGCGGCGTTGGTGTAAGCATTGAAGGGCATCATGGCGGCGCTGATGCAGATGAGCAGGGTGGCAAGGTGCCTGACAGAGTCCGTGGTGTTGTAGATTAGAGGGAACACACCGGAAACCGCTGCCATCAAACCACCGAAGACCAGACAGGAAAACACAGAGGTGACGATCAGTTTTCTGTCGGTATCCCGGACTTCTTCGGCTGGTTTGTTGGCACCCAGCATTTGACCGATGATGATGCCGACAGCGTTGCCCATGGACAGGTAAACCACACTGGACAGATTATAGATGGCGCTGGAGATATTTTGGGCGGCTACCACATCCAAGCCTCTGGTGGAGTAGCACTGGCTCAGAAAAGCCATACCCGTAGACCACAGGGCTTCGTTAAGTAGCAGGGGCATTCCCTTGACGACGATCTTGCCCAGCAGCTGCCGGGGCAGGTACATGGAGCGATAAGCGCCGATGATGAAGGGATTTTTGGAGCTGTTAAGGTGCGTCCATCCAGCCACCACCAGAAGTTCCACATAGCGGGAAATGACCGTTGCCACGGCTGCGCCCACAACCCCCAGAGCAGGGAAGCCCAGAAGCCCAAAAATCAGCACCGTATTCAGTGCCAGATTCACAACCACCGCTGCAATACCGGCGATCATGGGCACAAGGGTTTGATTGGATTCACGCAGGGTACTGCTGTATGCATTGGACAGGGCAAAGGCCGGCAATCCCCACAACATCACCAGTAAATAATCCCAACCATAGCTCAGGGTGGCCTGGATGTCCGCAGGACTGCCTTCACCTTGGAGGTAGAGATTGATCAGGGGTGTGCCTGCCAGCAGGAATACGGCGACGCCAAGGGCTGTCAGAAGCAGTCCTGCCATGACCTTGAAGCGGAAAGTGTGGCGAACGCCTTCGTGGTTTTCCGAGCCGTAATACTGGGCGGTGAAAATGCCTGCGCCGGAAGATGCACCGAAGATACACAGGTTGAACACGAAAAGCAGCTGGTTAACGATGGCAACGCCGTTCATGGGAATGGTACCCACCTGACCGACCATGATGTTATCCAGCAGGGAAACAAAGTTGGTGATGCCGTTCTGCACGATGATGGGCAGAGCCACGGCAAAAACCCGGCGATAGAAATGTTTATCGCCCACATAGCGGTTTAATTTCATTGTTTTTCTCCTGAAGTGTTACAAAATCCTTGCCAATATACCATATTCACAAATAAATTGCAACAAAATTATGAAAAGTTACAAAAAAATCCGCCCTTGAAAACAAGGGCGGAGAAAAATTAGCATTTTTCAAGCAATCGGATATAGAATTCCACGGCTTTGCCGATGGTTTCCAGACGGATGCCTTCGTTATTGCCGTGGATGGTTTTCCGCTCGGCAGCGGTCAGATCCATGGCGGAGAAACGATAGACATGGTTGGAGATCCGACCATAGTGACGGGAGTCGGAGCACTGCACCATCAGATAAGGCGATACGATGCATCCCGGCCAGGTCTCAGCCACAGTGGAGGCAACCCAATCCCAAGCCTCGCAGCCGGTTTCAGATATAGGGCTGGGCTCAAAGGATTCCAGAGCCGTGATCTCCACATGGGGATCGTTTACGGTTTTGTTTAGGTAAGCCAGGGCGGAGTCCACAGAGTCCGCAGGGTTCAGACGCATATTGCTGACCATGGTGGCTTCCGTGGGGATCACATTCCGGGCGGAGCTTCCCTGCATCTGGGTGAAGGCCACGGTGGTGCGGCACAGGGCGTTTAGTTCGCCGCCGGAGAGTTTGCACACCAGATCCAAAATCGGTTTAAAGCACCACAGGTTGGCAAAGAGGATCTTGTAGCCGAAGCTGCTGTGGCGACCCAGGGTGTCAAACATTTCAGCCGCAGGCTTGGTCAGGTGCATTTTAAAGGGCTTTTTCTCAAGCCGCTGCTGGGCCTTTGCCAGCCGTCCAATGGGGGTGTGGATCGGGGGAGCGGATGCGTGACCGCCGCCGGAGAGAACCTTATATTGGGCGTTCATCATGCCCTTTTCGGCGATGCCAATGAGGCCGCAGGGGGCTTTGACGCCGGGGAACACATTTTCTACCACTGCGCCACCTTCGTCAACCACAATGGCAGGCTGGATGCCCTTTTCGACAAAATAATCAACGATATTGGATGCACCGGGGCCATTGACCTCTTCGCCGCCGGAGAAAGCGAAGTAAATGTCGTTTTCCGGGGTGAAGCCCTTGCCGATCAGATGCTCGGCGGCAGACAGGGCACCGTTAAAAGTCACCTTTGTGTCCAGGGTGCCTCGCCCCCAGAGAATGCCGTTTTTAATTTCAGCGGCGAAAGGATCGTGATCCCACTTTTCTTCGTCCACCGGCACCACATCGTAGTGCGCCATCATGACGCTGGGGTTCTTGTCGGATTTACCCGGCCAGCGGAAAAGCAGTGCCCGGTCAGGCAGACGGTCAAAAGAGCAGGTTTTGAACACATTGGGGTAAAGGGAGGGCAGCAGGCCAATCAGTTTTTCAAACTCGGCATCGTCCTCCAAAGAGTGATCGGAATAGGAAATGGTTTTGCACTTGACCAGCTCCGAAAGGGCGTGGACGGCGGCTTCCCGGTCAAAATCCACGGCTTTGTCGGTGGTGGCGATGGGCGTTTTTGGCTTAAAAGTTGCGGCGCGGAACAAAATCACCGCCAGGAATCCGGCAATTGCGCCGATAATATACCACATTTACAGAACACCTCTTTTATACATGATCCGCCCTACGGCGATGGTGAACAGAGCGGAAACGGGAACCATAATGCCCACGGTACTTTCGTTCAGGGCAGGGATAAAGATGAACAGCATCAGCATCAGGCAGATAGGAGCCATCGCCAGCTTCCAGTTTTTACTGATGAAGGCCACGCCTAAACCGCCGAACAGGGCAGGCAGGATCTGATTAAAAGCGGGCTGCAAGACAGGGGATTGCAGCACCGGGGTCAGCGGAGCGATGCAGATGATGCCGATGATGATAATAACGGTGGTGACGATGCTGGAGGTGGCAATGGCGATGGTGGAAATGACCTCGCCCTCTTCGCTGCTGGCGCTGACCTCGTTCTGCTCCAGGGCAGACAGGGCACAGGGCAGTTTCAGGTTGGAAATATTGCCGGTTACGAAACTTAAGTAAGAGCCGCCGGCACCCAGCATGGGCACAAAAGTGACGGTCTCGATGGCACCCACTGCCCAGTACATGGGGGCGGTGGCTACAAGACCCAGACCCAGTGCTTTCCAGTCCGGGGAAACGGAGAACAAAATGGCAACGGTGATGGGGAAGGCGATCATCAGTGCCATGGCGGTCAAGTTCCAGATCCGACCGGATCTGTGAACAGAGTCGATGTAAGATAAGTTCTTTTTCATGTTCCTACCTCCTTATGCCAGCCATGCGGTGAAGGGAATGGCAGAGGCCATGCCGACCACCAGAGAGATGGGCAGGGCGTACTCACTGAGCCACTTCAGCTTGGGCTTGCGCATGGCCAGTCCCAAAACCACCATGGTCAGTGCCGATACTGCCATAACGCACACGGGAATCAGACCGTATGTGGAAGAGACCGCTACCTGCTTTTTCACTTCTACACCGTTTTCTACGACGGTCTGTGTGACAAAGCGAGCCTCCGGTGTCCACAGATAATATACATTGCAGAATACAAAGCCCAAAAATGCGGAGATCATGCCGATGAACATGGCGTTACTGAAAATGTCTGCCCACTTGGCATCCCGTTTGCCCAGATTGCTCATGCCGCTCAGGAGTTTTTTGCCGATCAGCGGCACCAGCCAAATGCCCATTAAAATGGAGATGGTCATGACCAGCAACACATTGACATACTGCTGGGCGGTCAGAGCAGCACCGGAGCCGAGGCTCTGACCCATGGCAGACAGGGCGTTATTGGCAGCGACGGTCTCATAGCTCATGGAGCCCACCACGCTTAGCCGCAGCCAAGGCAGGGGAAGTCCCAGTTTCTGGCTCAGCGTCATGACGCTGATGACGATGGCCACCGCCGGAGCAATGGTGAAAACGGCGGCAGAGCGGATGGATTTACGAATCTTCTTCTGATCCATGCCCAACTGCTTGCTGCGGCGAATGGCCTTGAGCAGGAAGAACACGGATTGCGCCAGCACAAAAGCGATGACAATGCCGGCCAGCACAAATAAAATCGGATGGTTGACGGAAAATTCCAAGAAAAACACCTCCAAATTTTTGTTGATTTTATTATACAATATTGGGCAAAAGTTTACAAGTCACAATAAAACCAAGATTGTGGCGAATTTGCCTTGCTTTTACGAAAAAAACAGTGTAAAATAAATAAAGATTTTGTCATGAAAGGCGTGGGGCACTATGGTCAAGACGGCATTTGATAACGAGAAATATCTTTCCACCCAATCGGCGCACATTGCAGAGCGTATCGCTCAGTTTGGCGGAAAACTGTATCTGGAATTTGGCGGCAAATTGTATGACGATTACCATGCTGCCCGGGTTTTGCCCGGCTTTCAGCCCGACAGCAAACTGCGGATGCTGCTGCAAATGAAAGAGCAGGTGGAAGTGGTCATTGCCATCAGCGCCGACGATATTGAAAAGAACAAGGTCAGAGGCGATCTGGGTATCACCTACGATTTGGATGTGATCCGCCTGATCGATATCTTCCGGGATCTGGGGCTGTATGTCAGCTCCGTGGTGCTGACGAGATTTAACGGTCAGTCTATTGCCAAAGCTTTTCAGGCGCGATTGGAAGCCAAGGGAATCCGGGTGTATCATCACTATGCCATTGCCGGATATCCCACGGATATCGATCATGTGGTCAGCGACGAAGGCTATGGCCGCAACGATTTTATTGAGACCACACGGCCTCTGGTGGTGGTCACTGCCCCCGGCCCAGGCAGCGGCAAGCTGGCTACCTGTTTAAGCCAGCTGTACCATGAAAATAAGCGTGGTATGAAGGCCGGCTACGCAAAATTTGAAACCTTTCCTATCTGGAATTTGCCCCTGAATCACCCGGTGAATTTGGCTTACGAGGCAGCTACCGCCGACCTGGATGATGTAAATATGATCGACCCCTTCCACTTGGATGCTTATGGGGTCACCACCGTCAACTACAATCGGGATGTGGAAGCATTTCCGGTGCTGGTCGCTATGTTCCAGCAGATTTTGGGTACTTGCCCTTATAAATCCCCCACGGATATGGGCGTGAACATGGTGGGCAACTGCATCATCGACGATGAGGCGGCAAAAGAGGCGGCCTGTCAGGAGATCATCCGCCGTTATTATACCGCCACCTGCGACTACAAGCAGGGAAAAGGTAGCGAAAATGCAGTGCGCAAATTGGAAATGCTGATGAAAAAAGTGGGGGTAGAACCTGCTTCTCGCCGTGTGGTAGCACCGGCACTGGAGCGTGCGCAGGAAACGGGCGCACCTGCGGTGGCACTGGAACTGCCGGATGGACAGATCATCACCGGCAAGACATCCAATCTGCTGGGGGCATCTGCGGCGGCATTGCTCAATGCCCTGAAATATCTGGGTAAGATGCCCAAGGGTCTGCACATGATATCTCCCGTGGCCATCGATCCCATCCAGCATTTGAAAAAAGACCATCTGGGCGACCGCAATCTGCGGTTGCATACGGACGAGGTGCTCATCGCCCTGTCCATCAGTGCCGCCACCAATCCCACGGCGGAATATGCCCTGCAGCAGCTGAGCAAGCTTCGTGGCTGTGAAGTTCACTCCACGGTGATGCTGTCTGCCACGGAAGAGAATACATTCAAGCGGCTGGGCATGCATGTGACCTGCGAGCCAAAATTCCGGGAGTAAATGCTATATCGTCTTTGAAATTGCAACGAGAATATGAAAAAATCACCGGCAAAAGCCGGTGTCCATAAAACCGTAATGCTATACACCGTTTGGTGTCGTGCGTCAGGTGCGACACTTGGCTCTCCCTTTGGGAGAGCTGGCGGCGAAGCCGACTGAGAGGGCAGAATATGACCATACCAAAAGATAACAGTCAATTGGAAAATGCCCGACGGCTTCGCAGGGAAATGACACCCCATGAGCGCAAGCTCTGGTATCTATTCCTCCGCAAATATCCGGTAAAGATTTATAAACAGCGGATCATTGGCAGATTCATTGTGGATTTTTATTGCGCATCTGCCAGACTGGTCATTGAAGTGGATGGATCTCAGCATTATGAGCCGCAGGGGTTGGCTTATGATTCTGAGCGTTCTGAATTTTTGAAAGCACTAGGCTTGGAGATTTTACGGTTTTCCAACCGGGAGATCGACAGGGATTTCAATGGTGTGTGCGAACAAATTAACATCACCATTCAAAATCGACTGTAAGACCCTCTCAGTCACCTGCGGTGACAGCTCTCCCAGAGGGAGAGCCAAGCCACATATCCTGACATAAAAGTGGAGCGTATCGATACCGGTACGCTCCACGAATTGTTTTATGATCACCGGCAAAAGCCGGTGATTTTTTTATCCTTTTTGCTCGCAGTAGATGCACCGATATTCTCCCGGTTCTTCCGAGGGCTTAAAAATATGGGGCAGCTCCTGCTCGGTAGCGCAGATACATTTGGGGTTGGAACAGATTCGGTCATAGACCAGCCCCACGGTATCCCGGCGTTCTTTTTCCGGGTTCTCCGCTTCTTTCAGAAGTTTCAAAATCAGCGCCATGCGCATGAATTTTCCGTTGAGTGCCTGACGGAAATAGGCGGCTCTGGGATCGTCGTCCACAGCCACACTGATCTCATTGACCCGGGGCAGAGGATGCAAGATCCGCATTTCCGGCTTGGCCTGCGCCATTTTGGGCACATCCAGCACATAGCTGTCTTTCAGACGCTCATATTGCTCCTTGTCGTCAAACCGTTCCCGCTGGATCCGGGTCATGTACAGCACATCCAGAGAGGGAATGGCCTCTTCCAAGGAAGTGACTTCTTCATAGGGGATGCCCTGCTTTTCCAGCACTTCCCGGCGGATGTAGTCCGGCAGGCGCAGCTCCTCCGGGGAGATCAGCACAAAACGGTTGCCCTCGTAGCGGCTCATGGCTTCAATGAGAGAATGGACGGTGCGACCATATTTCAGGTCGCCGCACAGACCGATGGTCAGGTTGTTCAGCCGCCCCATCTCTCTGGAAATGGTCAGAATGTCTGCCAAAGTCTGGGTGGGGTGGTTGTGACCGCCGTCACCGGCGTTGATGACCGGCACATGGCCTGCGTTCGCTGCTACATAGGGGGCACCCTCCCGGGGGTGGCGGACGGCCACTTCTTCGGCTGGGAGGGCTGCTTTGACAAGTCGGGCAGCTG
>CAZJCA010000030.1:0-17978 GCA_964544505.1 uncultured Oscillospiraceae bacterium | reverse complement strand
AATGGACGCAAAGCGTCCATCCTGTTTCCCTAGTTTTGTTTACCGACAGGATGGTTACGAACTGTCCTATATGATTTACCCGGGGATTTTATCACTAAAATGTAAATTTGTCAAGGGAAATGCAAATTTTTGTTGGCATTTTGCAAGAGATGTGTTATAATGCCGAAACGAGGATATTTACGGTCCTACTTTCCAAACAGATATATGAGGTATTACAATGCTGATGAAATATTTAATGGTTTTTCTGGTATCCATGGTTCCCCTGATCGAAATCAGAGGTGCCGTACCCATTGCCCTTGGCATGGGTTTGCCCCTGATCCCGTCAATGATCGTCTGTGTGCTGGGTAATATGGCGCCGGTGCCGATCATTTACCTTTTTGCCCGGAAGTTCCTGCTTTGGGGCGCACAACAGAAGCACATCGGCAAGTTCTGTGGCTTTTTCCTGGAAAAAGGTGAAAAAGCAGGGCAGAAGCTGGTGGCAAAAACAGGTCGGGGTGGTCTGGCTGTGGCGCTGATGATCTTTGTGGGCATTCCCTTGCCCGGAACAGGTGCATGGACAGGTACTCTGGGTGCCAGCTTTTTGGACATGGGACCCAAATCCACCACTGTGGCAGTGTGTCTGGGCGTGCTGATGTCCGGCACAATCATGTGCATCATTAGTTTGCTTGGCTTGCACATCTTAGGTTTTTAATAATTCAATAGTCATACGAGCGGCTTTTGCCGCTCGTATTTTTTGTAAAAGGATATTGACAAACAAAATGGAAAGGCATATAATGAAAACAAGCATTGCAGAACGGGCATTTTAAAAAAGAAGGGATTAATAACATGGAATTGATTTATGATTATATGAAAAATGACGAATATCGTCATAAACTAAATGAGCTAACCAAGAAAACCTTTGGTTTCAGCTTTGAAAGCTGGGTAACAAATGGCTATTTTGAGGGTGATTATATTCCTTATTCCTATTTGGAGGGAGATAAAATCATCTGTAATGTATCAGCCAATCGGATGAATTTCCTGCAAAATGGTGTTGAGAAGCATTATATCCAGATTGGCACGGTGATGACCGATGAAGCCTATCGCCGTCAGGGGTTGGCAGGGAAACTATTGCAGTATGTGGTAGAGCAGTACGAAGGAAAATGCGACGGCATTTACCTGTTTGGAGATTTGTCTGCCCTTGGTTTTTATGAAAAGGCAGGTTTTCAGCAGGTGAATGAATACCGGTATTGCCTGAAAAGTGGGCTTCTTTCCACAGACGGGCAGATGGGATTTTTCCCCCTGTCGGAAGGGCAGAGGGAAGCGTATCTGGATGCAGTTCGGTATAGCGCAGTCTATTCTGCCTTGGAGCAGACCAATAAATTTGGCTTGCAGATGTTCTATACAGCATCTTTGGAGAATGTATATTACCATCCGCAATTGGACTGCTTTGCAGTACTGGAAAAGGAAGGGGACACGCTGGTTCTGCAAAGTGTGATCAGCAAGAAAAAGCTGCCTTTGCAGGATGTTATTTCCCAGTTGGGCAGTGACTTCGATAAACTGATGCTTGGCTTTGTGCCTTTGGAAGAGGAAAGGGAGTTGTTCACCGCAGAAATTTATGATGGCGGCGATGATTACCGCCTGTTCTACCGGGGCAAACAGTTGGAAAGTGTTGAAAAGGAGAAGTTGTATTTTCCCCTGCTTTCTCATGCATAAAGGAGGAGAAGTATGAAAACATTACAAATCATTCAAACCCTTTCTAAGATCGGAAAGGTAATCAGTAAAATCGTCTATATCTGTTGTATCATCGGTTTTTGTGGCTGCATAGTGGGGGCTCTTGCTCTGCTGATCGGCGCAGAGTCTGTCAAAATCGGCGGCGTGACGCTGCACAGCATCCTGCAAACAGAGGCTGGGATCGGCCTTGGAACTGTGTGGGCAGCCATCTTTGCGGGCATGATCCTGTGTACAGGAGAGATCGTGGTGGCGAAACTGGCCTGTAATTACTTTGATCATGAGCTGAAAGCCGGAACGCCCTTCACCGCAGAGGGTGCAAAAGAACTTCTTCTTTTGGGTGTCCACATCATCTGGATCCCTATTGTGACAGTGGTGCTGGCGCAGGTGCCCCGGGACATTATTGATAATATTTGGAAAAATGTAGAACCCATGGCATTGGAGAGCGGTGACAGTGTTACTTTGGGCGTAATGCTCATTGTGGTATCGCTGCTGTGCCGTTATGGTGCAGAATTGAAAGAGGAAGCAAAATGAAAAAGTCTCTTTGTGGCGCAAATTGTGCCCAGTGCCCCTCCAAAGAAGTTTGTCCCGGCTGTGCTGAAACCAAGGGTTGCCCCTTCGGAAAGCAGTGCTTTCTGGCGAAATACATATTGGACGATGGAATGGAAAGCTTTCAAGATTTCAAAAGAAGTTTGATCGGTGAAGTAAATGCCCTGCACATTGAGGGAATGGAAACGGTCACGGAACTTTATCCGCTGGTGGGCAACTTTGTGAACCTGGAGTATCCACTGCCCAATGGTACTCAGGTGAAGTTTTTGCATAATGATGAAATGTATCTGGGCACGCAGGTGAGAGATCTCCGTGATGACAGCGACAAAACATGCTTTGGTGTCATTGCCAGAGAACATTTCCTGCTGGTGTGCAGATACAGTGAAAACTGCACCGATCCGAAAATTGTGATTTATAAGAGCAGATGAATTTCTAATAGCGGCGCTTCCGTGGCTGTGTATTGGGATCGCCATTGCTCTGTGCGCTGTCAATAAAAAGCCGGGAACCGGTGATCAATGAAATTATAATTTACAGCCGGAATAATCTTGACTGTGGATGGAAACTGTGCTAAAATACACCTGTTCGCCGCTGTGGTGGAACAGGCAGACACAAGGGACTTAAAATCCCTCGCCCTAAAAAGCGTACCGGTTCGATCCCGGTCAGCGGCACCAAAGAAACAGCTACCCCCTACGGGGTAGCTGTTTCTTTTATAAGAAAACGGGATCGAACCGTTCGATCTCGGGGAGCGAGACGACCGCCGCCGGTGGTTCACAGTGCTAACAGGGGAGTGGGAGTTGTTAATCAAAAGCAAATCCAAAATAGCTGGGTACAGGCGCATTGTTCAGCGACCGGAACATTGCAAATTGATCTCTGCCGGGGCAGCGGAACTGCCCGAGAGTGCATTCCAGCGTGGCAACAATGCCGGGGGCTTGAGAATGATCGCCTAACAGTTCCGTGCAAGTGAGGTTTTTATCCTCTTTGGTGGCGGCAAGGAGAACACCTTCTCCTGTGTAAAATTGAGAAATTTCATTTAAGTAAACCAAATTCTCCTTTTCCTGCACAACGCCGCATTCCGGCAGAAATTGCCGCCGTAAGGCGGCGTATTCGGCGCAATTGATTTTTTTCAGAGGAACAGGGGTACCTGCCTGACAGGAGAAGGTTTCCATTCCACCAAAAAATGCGTAGCCCATTGCGCCGTAGAACGAACTTAGCCCTTCATCAGGCACAAGGATAGACCCGGCGTAATTGCGTTTTGCCAGCAGGGTGTGGATCTGGTCTAACAAACGATGGCAATGGCCTTGTCCCCGGTGACTTTGTGCAGTAGCCACCGCATAGAGATATGCCAGCTTACCGCCGTCATAGCTGCAATCGAGCCAATATGCGGCGGCGATGATCTGCTGGTTTTCTACTGTGCACATGCAGCGGTCAGGGGAGAAGGCAGTGTCAAAGAAAACACCGATTTGTTCATCGGTATCTCCGAAAGCTTCTGCCCATAGTTTCTTTAGCCCCGGAATATTTTCTTTTTTAGGGTGGATCGTGTTAAACATCGTCGTCTTCTCCCAAAACGGCCCAGTATTTTTCTGCCATGTGGTGTGGCTGGTAGGATTGTTTTGCCTGTCGCAGACCTTCAATGCCCATGTCATCCTCCCGGTTTAAGAAAAGCAGATGCGGATGCATTTCTCGCAGGTAAGCGGCAAAAGCCTGATTGATGGCGGCATAAGCACCATCTATATCATCCAGCGCCTTTTCAAAGTGGACATCATAGATTTCATCCGTCAGGGCAGAGGCCAGCGTAAAGGCAAGGATCCGCTGACCGTCCAGCAGCACGATCCCTTCCAGCTTCAATGCGGATAGGGTGTTCAGTGCCCGGGTAAGCGCCTGCTGTTCCAGGTGATAATCGCCTTGCGGATCGGTTTCCCGGCGAGTTTCGTACCACTGGGTGGCAAAATCTCGCACCGCTTGCAAATTGGCATCGGAAATAGGCTCCGTGCGCCAATGGGGGAAGAGGAATCGGAACTTATTCAGATGATTTCGCTTTTTTTGAAAACGACGGCCTTTCAGATCTGCCAGATCATTGATGTCGTAAATATAGTCAAAACCATCCCGATCCAGGAAAAAATGAAACTTTCCGGGATAAAGCTGCTGGAGAATCTCGCATTTTTCCCTGCTCATACCGGTGATGCAGCAGCGAATACCACGCATTTGGGCATCGTGCAAAATGGCATCCAGCACGGCTTTTTTATCGCCATCACCTGCGGGAAAAAGGTATACTGCCCGGCGGTTGAACAGGGAGAAAAAGGCCAGCTGACCATCGACGATGGCAGCCTGCTGTTTGCCCCAGATGCATAGGTTTACAAAGGAATATTCGCATTTTTCCTCAGTGTGCAAATAGGGGGCATATTCCGCCAGTTGACTGGGAAGGATTTTCTGGAATTGGATCATGTTTTCACATCCTTTAGCCCTATTATACCCACTGCCGAAGAATTTTTCAAGGCTTGTCCTTCCTTGTCAAAAAAAGTGCCACAGCCACGGCACTGATACCGCCCACCAATTTTCCGACAATGACGCTGATCAGCATTTCCGGGGCAAATCCGGCGGTGAAGCCCAGATGGTCGCCCAGGACAAAAGCTGCGGATACTGCAAAGGCGATATTGACGATTTTTCCCCGTTCGTCCATGTCTTTGACCATGCCGAAAGTGGCAATGGAGTTTGCCAGACTGGCAACCAATCCTGCGGCGGCGGTGTCATTGATCCCAAGGCGTTTCCCCAGCATTGCCAGCGGCTTTTGCAGCAATTTTGTAATGACATAGACCAGAGGGAAAGCACCTGCCAGCACGATGGCAATCGCACCCACGGTACCAAAGCCTTCAGAGATGGGGGCCATGCCGGAAATCAGGGCAAAACCGGTCAGGCTTTCGATGATGGCGGCCACCAGACCTACGGTAATTACAGCGGTGACGATCTTCCCGAAGACGGTGAATCCCTTGATAATTGCTTTTTCTGCTTTCCAAAGCCCCAAGCTGATGGCGATTGCAATGAGAATAATAGGAATCAGATTTCGGGCGACCATCCCAATGGGAAAACCTGCCACCAGTCCGCCCACAAAAACGCCTACTGGGATGGTCACAATGCCACAAAGTACCCCTTTGGCCAAAGAGGGCCGATCTTCCGGGCGCAAAATGCCCAGAGCGATGGGAATGGTGAACACGATGGTCGCCCCCATCATAGAGCCGGTGAGCACACCGCCCAACATCGCAGCCTGATGATCGGAAGTCATTTCCAGCGCCAGAGGGCCGCCGCCCATATCACAGGCCAGAAGTGTTCCGGCGAACATGGCTGCATCCGCCCCCAAAAAGGAGTAGACCGGCACAACAATGGGCTTTAAAAGGTTTGCCAGTACCGGGGCCAGGCAAATGACACCAATCATGGCCAGAGCCAGAGCACCCATGGACAGAATACCCTCTTCGAAGTGTTCTCCCAGTCCAAAACGATTGCCAAATATCCGGTCAAGACCGCCCAGAAGTGCAAAAAATGCCATGATCCAAATAACGATTTCATAAATTGCCATCGTTATGCACCCGTTCTTTCACTTTTGTCTACGATGGCTACCACCACCGCATCAACAGGGGCATCCATGCAGTAGCGTGCAGCGGTTTGCCCGGTGACCAGCAGGACTTTGTCGCCAGGGCCTGCGCCTACCTGATCGGCGGCAACCAATTCTTCGTTTCCGGCGCTGACCACAAGGAAAGTGTGCCCTGACAGACAGTTGGCCTTTCGAGTGGCCCAGACAGAGCCGGTGACAGTTCCGATTTTCATTCCGATCCCTCCAGAATTTCTTTAGCCAAGGGTGTCAGCACCGCCCCCGGCGCAGGCTTATCCCCACGGCGTCGAAGAAGCCGTGCTTCCTCTGCGGTGATAAGATGACGACGAGCACCGTCGGTGAAGAGAATACCCCAGTTTTTCAGTTCCCGCTGGGCAGTGGCGCAGGATGCCGCCAGTGCCCGATTTCTTGGAACTTCCGGCAGACCCGGGGTGTAGAGATAGACGCTTCCCCCACCGGAAAGTGCTTCCAGCACTGCTTCGTTGCGAAATTGCAGCAGCTGCCCCAGTGTCAGTGAGCCGATGACCACCGCTTCATAAGGTTTTTCCGTCACATAATCAAAAGGCAGGGGAGGGCGGCTGCCGATCAGCAGCGCCCGGCTCATGGGATGATCCTCCCCAAGTCCCCGTTTTTCATGCCGCAGGCATTTGCTTCGTCAAAGTCCAGGTGGGCGGCGGTGGAAAACTGATCGCTGACCCGAACGATCACATCCTGAAAAAGAACAGGACGGCAGGTATAGGTCTGTAACTGTACCGCCTGGCTGTCCTTGACATGAAACCGGGCGGCATCCTCAGGTGTTAGGTGTAAATGCCGCTGGGCGATGATCACACCCTGCTGCAAGCCGATGCGCCCATTAGGGCCTTCCAGAATAATGCCGGGGGTGGATGTTACATTTCCAGACTGACGAATGGGTGGATTTAACCCCAAAGCTCGGCTGTCGGTCATTGAAATCTCCACCTGTGCTTCTTTTCGGGCAGGGCCGAGAACGGCAACCTTTTCAAATCGTCCTTTGGGGCCAATGATGGTCAGTCGCTGCTTCGACAAATACTGCCCCGGCTGGGACAAAGGCCGTTCCGGTTGCAGATCACAACCGAAAAGGGTCTGGCATTGTTTTTTGGTTAAATGCACATGGCGTGCGGAAGCTTCCAGGGGGATAAAAATGCGGCTTAAGACCGCTTCCGTTAACGCTTTTACTTGTTCATTATCCATTGCGGCCTCCTTTGCTTTGCTTGGCTTTCAGCTGGATCATGAGAATATAGATCATGCTGCTCATCCGGTTGAGAAGTTGCAAAATGTCTGCTCGGATGCAACCGCCGGTTGCGTCCTCAAAGGCTCTCGCAGCAGCCAGTTCGGCACTTCTTGCAGCACATCGGGCACGATTGAGCTGCAAAATGGCTGTTCCGTCCGAACATGATGGCATGAAGTGAGGTTGACCGTAAAAATCCTGAGGACGGTGGGAGTGACTTCGCTGCTGTTCCGGTGTCAATCCGCAGAGCGTGTCGATCTGTGCCGGTTCTTCCATCACTTCCCAGCGTAGAATATTCCGGGCGAGGGTCAGGATCTCTTCGATTTTTCGTTGCATGGCACTGTCAACCGATAGTTGCGCCAGTAATAATTCTGCCTGTAAAGTGTCCATTGCACCACGAAAAGCAATGATTGGTGCAGTTTTGGGGACTAAAATATTGCCGCGTAAATGGGTCAAATGCTCCGGCTTTTCTTCCAGAATCCCTCCGTCCTGCAGATGGTATTCACGGATTCTTGCCTGGTCAGCCGGACGGATGTCAATGCGCTGTTGCCGCAACCAATCCCGGGCGGAGGGGGTCAAGGTGTCCTTGTCCCCCAGAAAAAAGACCCGTTTTCCGTCCCGGTTTCGGATATTGGCTTTGACGGCTTCTTCGCTGTAAAGCATTTACTTTCCGCTGGCAGGGGACTGATTGTTCCGCCCCTTGGGCAAAATGGCGTCAACTTCCGTGTGGGGACGGGCAATAACATGAACAGAAATCAGTTCGCCCACCTTTTCGGCGGCAGCTGCACCGGCATCGGTGGCAGCTTTTACAGCGCCCACATCACCTCGTACCATAACGGTCACGAGGCCGCCGCCTACCTGCTCTTTGCCCACCAGCTGCACATTGGCGGATTTGACCATGGCATCGGCGGCTTCAATTGCGCCGATGAGGCCCTTTGTTTCGATCATACCCAGAGAATTGGTGTCCATAAAATTACATCCTTTCATTTTTTAAACATGATTCAGCCGTTCTAAAATTTTGGCTGTGAGAAAATCGACAAGATCATTATCAACGGTCGGTTTGATGACCCTTTTTTCGTTGTCCCAGGCTACCCGACGGATGTTGATCAGATCAAGAGGAGAAATATTGTTGGAAGAACTGCTTCCGCCCACAGCGCCGCAGCCCAAAGTCAGTGCGGGGAACAGGGAAGTGGTTGCCCCAATGCCGCCCAATGCCGCCGGGGTGTTGACCAGAAACCGGGAGACAGGGATTTGCAGGGCAAATTTTTCCACTATTGCCCGATCCTCTGCGTGCATGGCAAAGGTGTGGCCGGCACCTTCATGGTTCAGCACTTCAATGGCCTTTTGTAGAACCGCATCCTCGCTGTCCATAACAAAAAAGGCCAGAACCGGGCACAGTTTTTCCATGGAATAGGGTCGTGTAGGCCCGGCTTCCTGCTCTCTTGCTACCAGCACTTTCGTGGCACTGGGTACGGAAAAACCGGCCATTTCTGCCAAAATTGAGGCCTTCTTGCCAACGATATCCGGGTTTAGTGCCCCAGAAGGCCGGAACAGGAGCTTTGCCAGTTTCCCTGCTTCTTCCGTGGACATGAAGTAAAAGCCCAGTTCCTTTCCTTCTCGGCGAACAGCTTCTTCCATGCCTTTTTCTACGATGATGCTCTGTTCAGAAGCGCAGACGGTGCCATAGTCAAAGGTCTTGGAGCGCAGGATGCATTGCAGCGCTTTTTTAATATCCGCACTGTGGTGGATATAGGCAGGGCCGTTGCCTGCGCCTACGCCGATGGCAGGCTTGCCGGAAGAATAGGCGGCCTTGACCATGGCAGGACCGCCGGTGGCCAGGATCAAACGCACCGGCTGGGCGCTCATCAATTCCTGTGTTCCAGCCATGGAGGACAGGCTCAAGCAGCTGATGCATCCGGCAGGAGCCCCTGCTTCTTCCGCTGCTGCCGCCACCAGACGAGCGGCTTTCAACGAGCAGCCGATGGCCTTGGGGTGGGGAGAAAAGACAATGCTGTTGCCGGATTTCAGGGCGATCATTGCCTTGTAGCAGATGGTGGATGTTGGGTTGGTGCTGGGCACGATGGCGGCGATCACACCGACCGGTACGCCGACCTCCCACAGCTTTTGCTGGGGATCTTCCCGAAGGATACCGATGGTTTTCATATTTTTTATGGCATTCCAGACCGTTTCGGAAGCAAAGCGGTTTTTGATCGTCTTGTCTTCCGGATTGCCAAATCCCGTCTCTTTTACAGCCAGTTTGGCAAGTTCAGATGCAGCGTCTGCAAAGCGTTTTGCAACCGCTTCGCAGATGGCATCCAGTTTATTCTGGGAAAATCTGCATAATAACTTTTGGGCAGCTTCTGCCTGCTTGCACAGGAGCCGGGCTTCCTGACGGGCAGATAAGTCTTTGTCAAATTCCATGGAGTCACTCCTTTTTAGGCATTTTTGCCACTTGCATCACGGCTTCTGCAAATGCGGCGCAGGCAGCGGCACAGGCGCTTTGTGTCCCGGTCAGCAGTCCACCGCCGAAGTTTGTTTCGCTGGGGGGCGCATAGAGTTTGCAAAGGCGTACATCCGATGCTTTCAGCGCTGCATCCAGCCCAACCATGCTCTCCAGCGGCGGTGCGATGAGATAAGCCAGGGCAGAACCGACCCTTACATTGGCTTCTTTGGAAAGAAATGCGCCGCAGCTGCTGACTGTGTGGGCAAGATAAGGCACGCCGTTGCTTTCTTCAAATCCAACATGATCGAAAGCGGAAAGGGCGGCTTCCATGCCGCTTTTGGCAGCGCCGGGGGTAGCGGCGGATAAAATGCCGATGACTTCCCCTGCATTAGGAGTAGAAGCGTTGGCTGCCCCTGCGTAGAACGACCGGGCGTAGCCGACTTCCACTTCGGCGGCTTTGGTGGCTTCATCCAGAGCGATAAAGGTTGCATCGTCGCTGTCGGTGGTCAAAAGAGCGAGGCTATGATGATTTTTGGGAATTTTCAGACCGTCGCACAGGCTTTGGGCGGCATTGGGAATATATTGGGTTGCCAAGATTTTTACCTTTATCATTGGGCACTCTCCAAATACAGCCCCACACCGGATACTTTTTTGCGCAGGATCTTTTCAATCAGTTCAGCGGCGTAAGCACCGGCTTCGACTGCCGGTGTACCCTGGGCGTGAATGTTGGAGATCACCGTTCGGCTGGACTCCGATACGCCGGTATGGGGCTTGTAGGTGATATAGATGGACATACTTTTATCCGTTACCAATCCCGGTCGTTCACCTACCAGCATACACACCAATTCGCATCCTGTGATATCGCCGATGGCATCGCCGGCACCTACCCGGCAGTATTTGACAAAAATTGCCTTTCCTGTGGGAATACCTCTTGCTTTTAATCCATCTCGCAGGGCAGCCATGCAGTCTATGGCATTGGCGGCAATGGCAGCACTGGACAGGCCGTCGCCGATAACGATCTGCACTCTGGGGGGCGTGTCGATGACACCTTTGATGGCTTTGGCGTTGTGCTCATCAAAACAACGACCCAGATCCGGTCGGGTCAAATATTCGTCTTTGCTTTCACACCGGGTTTTGGTGGGTAAAAGATCGTTTTCTTTGGCAAAATCCGCATCCAGCTCCGACCAGACTGCATCCTGTGCAGCGGCGTGGTCTGCCCGGAAGCGAAGCATGGTCAGGGTTTTATATCTTGCCCCGGCTTTTCCGCAACCAAGACGGGCAGGGGTTTTCATTTTCATTTGGCGGAATTTTTCGCCGCTTACGGGATCGTCTACCAGATATAATTCCCGCAAATTCAGCTCAGTCACATCGGGGACAAAATCCCCAGGCTGGAAATGCCGCTCCTCCGGCTGAGGATCGGGGCAGGTGGGCTTGTAGTCACTGGCTTTGACCATGGGTTCTTTGCCAAGGCCTGCAATGATCTCTGCTACCAAAGCGGACAGTTCTTCTTTGTTCATGGCGTTCTCCTTTCTTACCACAACAGGCTGGAACCGTCGCCAGCTTTTTTTGTCAAGTGACCGTTTTCTACAAATCCCATTTTTTCCAGCCAACGCTGAAATTCCGGAATGGCGGTCTTTCCGGTGATCTCACGCAGAGCGGCGGTTTCCCGGAAACCGGTGGTCTGGTAATTGAGCATGATGTCATCGCCGTGGGGAATACCCATGAAGTAATTACAGCCGGCCATGGTCAGAAGCGCAGCCAGATTTTCAATGTCGTTTTGATCTGCTTTCATGTGGTTGGTGTAGCAGCAGTCACAGCCCATGGAGATACCGGTGAGCTTGCCCATAAAGTGATCTTCAAGACCGGCTCTGGTTACCTGCCGGGAATCATACAGATATTCCGGGCCGATGAAGCCCACGACGGTATTGACAAGGAAGGGCTGAAAGCGCTTGGCAAAACCGTAGCATCGAGCTTCCATGGTCACCTGATCGGTGCCGTGATGGGCGTTGGAAGAAAGCTCGGAGCCCTGCCCGGTCTCAAAATACATGACATTGGGACCTTCGGCAGTGCCCTCGTGGAGAAGAAGATCTCTGGCTTCTGCAATGGTAGCGGCGTTAAAGCCGAAAGCTTCATTGCCTTTTTGAGAGCCTGCAATAGACTGGAAAATCAGATCGCAGGGTGCACCAGCCCGGACGGCTTTCATCTGCGCCGTTACATGGGCAAGAACGCAGATCTGGGTAGGGATCTGCCAGTGTTCCTTGATCTCCTGAAAGCGCCGCAGAACTTTGCCGACCTGCTCCGGGGAGTCGGTCACCGGATTCAGACCGATGACGGCATCACCTGCGCCGAAAGAAAGGCCTTCCAGAGAGGAAGCGGTGATGCCCTCCGGGTCGTCGGTGGTGTGGTTGGGCTGTAAACGGCAGGAAAGGGTACCGGGTAGGCCAATGGTGGTGTTGCAGTGGGCGGTGACGGTGATCTTATTGGCGGCGTAGATCAGGTCGAGATTGCTCATCAGCTTTGCCACCGCCGCCACCATTTCCGAGGTCAGCCCCCGGCTCAGGCGGCGGATATCGGTACCTGAGGTTTCTTCGGACAGGATCCATTCCCGTAGATCAGATACCGTCCAGTTGCGGATCTTTTGATATTCTTTTTCGTTGACATCGTCCTGAATGATCCGGGTCACTTCGTCCTCTTCGTAGGGAACAGCCGGATTTTCACGCAGATCAGCCAGTGTCAGTGCAGAGAGCACCACCTTGGCGGCGATCCGCTCCTGGGCGGTTTCGGCGGCGAGACCTGCCAGTTTATCGCCGGTTTTTTCTTCGTTTGCCTTGGCTAAGACTTCTTTGATATCCCGGAAAATGTAAGTTTTTCCAAGGAGGGTGGTTTGTAATTTCATGTTTCACTTCTCCAAAATCAGAGTTTTGATGACAACAGGCAGCGCAGATCCTACCGGCGCACCTACATCCAGGTAAGCGTTTGAAGGAAGCTTCACCCGGTCAATGCACAGGATCGGCTTTTCCTGCGGCAAGCGCAGGGCAAGGGCATGGCCCAAAGCTTTTGCCATATCCGCCTGTAGAGCAAGAAGCACTGGCCCGGGAAAAACCACTGTGGAAAGGGCATCTGCCAATGCAGTGATCTGACTGTAATGGGCGGCGGAAAAACCGGGCAGTGCCAGCACCGATAAGCCTTCTTGAATTTCCATTTTCTGCTGAATAAGGGCAGGCAACTCGGAGGAGATTTGCTCTTGGGAAGATACTGCCACCACAGGCAGGTTTTTTAAAGGAAATGCAATGCCACGATGGTATACGGTGCTGCCTGACAGCTGGGCACTGTGGCATCCTGCACCGATGACGGTGGCTCGGATGGTTTCGCTACCCAGGCGGTACTCTTTTTGACACAGACGGCTTCTTTTAATAGCCTGCCCCAGTGCCGGACCAATATCTCCAAATTCAAAAGGAGAATGGATTTTGTCGATGCATTCAGCCACACCACCGGAAAACGAAATGGTATCTACATCCGCAGGGGGGATCCAGGGAGCGCCTGCCTCCGCTGTCCAGAAGGCAGACAGCAGGGAAGTGGCACTTTCCAGTCCTGCCGCCATTTCCAGGGCTTTTGCTAAGGTGATGCACAATTCATCCATGGCTTGTTGCGGTATTTTTTGCCCAACTTCAAAGGGGAAATATCCATCGAGAACCGGGGAGCGGTAAGTGATGATCCCACTTTCATCTGTTTTTACCAGGCGACCGCCCACATTCATGCATCCGGTGGCGACGATGTCTCCTTTACGAATCAGTGAAAGGTTGGCGGTGCCACCGCCAATGTCCATGTGCAGGACAGTTTTTCCTGTTTCCGCAGAAAACAGGTCAGCGCCTGCTCCTTTTGCTGCCAGAACGCTTTCCAAATGTGGCCCGGCAGTAGCCACCACAAAATCTCCGGCAAATTCCGATAAACTGTCCAGCACGGTTCGGGCATTTTCTTTTCGGCTGGTTTCGCCGGTGATGATAATGGCACCGGTGTCTACTTGCTGCCGGTCAATTCCGGCGGCATGATATTCCTCTTCTACCAGTATGCGGGTCCTGTCGCCGTCTACCCGGTCTTTGCCCAGCAGGGGAGTGAAGTGGATGGGGCTTTTATATAGGATCTTTCGCTGGGCGATTTCCAACTCCGGCACGCTGAAGGAAGAACCTTTGTTTTGGATGACTAACTGAGATAAAACCATTTGTGTTGTGGTAGTTCCCACATCCAGCCCCACGGATAAAAGGTGCTTATCCACGGCCTGTGACCTCCGAGATGATTTGACGGACAATGGCCTCATCCGGGGGCAGAGGATTGGTTTTGCAGCAGGGATCAGCCAGAGCAGCTGATACCAGAATGTCCATTTTCTGCTTTACCATTTCCGGGGAAATACCTGCTTGCGTTAAGGTTTCCGGCAACTGAAGGTTACGCCGCAGCCGCATCAGTGCATTTTTTAATGCCCGAAGAGCCATGGTGTCGCTGCCGGTGGACAGGCCGACGGTGCGAGCCAGAGCTGCATAACGGTGGCAACCAACGGTTGCGTTTTGCTCGATCACATGGGGCAGAAGCATTGCGTTTAGCCTGCCGTGTGGAATGTGGAATTCACCGCCCAAACTGTGGGAAATGGCATGGCACAGTCCCAGCCCTGCATTGGAAAAAGCAATACCCGCCATGGTGGCGGCTTTGTGAATATCACCACGGACGGAGGTATCACCGCAATATGATGCCTGCAAGTGCTGCATTGCCGTTTCAAATGCCCGGGTTGCCAGTAAATCGCTGAATGTGCCGGCATTCGTGGCAACAATGGCTTCCAGTGCATGACTAATGAGGTCAAAACCACCGTCGGCGATCAGTGCCGGAGGGAGTGTGGCAACCAAATTGTTGTCTAAAATCGCCACATCCGGACGAATACTGCTGTCAACCAGAGGGTGCTTGACACCGTTATGGGTCAAAATGGCAAAGTCTGTCACTTCCGAGCCGGAGCCGGATGTGGTCGGGATCGCCACCAGAAGGGGCTTACAGCCTGAAAAATAGGCCATGGCTTTGGCACTGTCCATGGCACTGCCGCCTCCCAACGCAACCACCGCATCCGGCTTGAACTGCTGAACCATTGCTGCGCCTTTTGCTGCCAATTCCACAGAAGGATCAGGTACAACATCTGAAAAAATATGGTGTTGCTTGCATTTTGCCGCTGCTAAAAGGGCGGCGGCTTTTCCGTTTTGCTGAAAATAAGGGTCACAGACTAAGAAAAGCCGCTGAATGTGTAATTCTTCCAGAGCGGCAACGGCATCCGCTCCGGCAATGATTTTCGTTCTGCTGAAAAATTGTTCCATCTTCCCACCTCGAAGCTAGTGTTTCCAGTTGAAGAAAATTCATGTGCAAAAAATAAGAAAAACCGTCAAGACCCGAAATGGTGTCTTGACGATTTAGAACGAATGTGTTATTATAAAGAAAAGTTTGAAGTCAGGAGGTTCTTTCCATGGCGAAATTCCTTCACAGCAGGGTGGGCACGACCCCTGCCGACGAAATTTTAGAGCAAAATGTGCTGTCGCTGGCGCAACTGCGCAGCTTGATCGCCGGAGATTTCCACCTGGAGATGCTGGGAGATTGCTTTGTCCTGCTCCACGAGAAAGGCTTGTTTGTTTTGAAGCAATGCCACCAAAATGGTATTATCCAAGCAAAACCATCGGAAGAGGTATGGACTGATACGAATTATCTGGGGGATAGCACGGATTTTCCCAATCCGTTGCTTGAAAATGGAGAGAACATTGCAAAACTGTCGAAAATGCTGAAACTGCCGGAAGCGGATTTCCACAGTTGCATTTTGTTTGACACCCAGTGTGAATTGCGGCGTGTGCCGGAGAATACTGGGGTGTTCAGCATTTTGCGGATCGATCAGCTGGAAGATCATTTTGCCGAGTTGCTTCCGACACTGCCTGTGCGCTATACCCATACGCAATTAACGGCACTCAATGATATATTCCTGCTTGTATCTACTGCCAGCTAGTGTTATAATAAAGAAAATGCGGAAATGAGGTGCTTTTGTGCGCATTCTCGGAATTGACCCGGGCTATGGAATCACCGGCTTTGGCCTCATCGAGTCTGAGCGGGGACAGAGTAAGCTGATCACCTGCGGCGCCATCACCACACCGGCTGGAATGGATTTCTCCGCTCGGCTTGAAATAATCTATAATGATATGTGTGAGCTTCTGCGGCAGGCAAAGCCGGATGCAGTGGCCATCGAGGAACTGTTTTTTGGCCAGAATGTGACCACCGGTATCGGCGTTGCCCAGGCTCGTGGGGTGGTGTTACTTGCCATCCGTCAGGCAGGGCTGGAAGTGACTTCTTATAAGCCTATGCAGGTCAAGCTTTCACTTGTGGGTTATGGCAATGCAACCAAACGCCAAATGATGGATATGACCAAACGGCTGCTCCATTTAAGTGCCATGCCCAAACCGGACGATGCTGCCGATGCCATTGCCATCGCCCTGTGCCATGCAAGATCTGCAACATCCCTGCTGTCGCAGGTCGGTGGCAATTAACGATTGTACCTTTGGAGGGGATCAGATGATCTATTATGTTTCCGGGCCTGTGGCTGTGATCGAGCCGGGACTGGCTGTTATCGACTGTAACGGCGTAGGCTACGGCTGCCGGGTCACCGGTTATACCGCTGCCCAGCTGAAACTGAATCAAAATGCGAAACTTTACATCACCGAGTCTATTCGGGAGGATGCTTACGAACTGTACGGCTTTGAGAGCAGGGAAGAGCAGCGATGCTTTGAACTGCTGACATCTGTCAATGGTGTAGGCCCTAAGGCAGCAATGGCAATTTTGTCCGCCGGCGGCCCTCAGAACTTCACTTTGGCGGTGATGACAGGGGATGAAAAGCTGCTGACTGCTGCCCAAGGCGTAGGCAAGAAAATTGCCCAGCGTATTATCCTGGAATTGAAGGATAAAATCGGTGGTGGCATGGAACTGGATTTCTCCGGTGTGAAATCTGCTGCACCTGCACCCCAGGGCAACAATGCAGCACTTGCAAATGCGGCGTTGCAGGAGCTGGGCTATTCCACTTCCGAAATTGCAGCAGCGCTAAAGGGTGTAGATCCCAATGCATCCACCGAAGAAATGGTGCGCCATGCGCTGCGTGCCATGGTAATGAAGGGATAAACAGAAAAGGGGGAGATGTCAATGCGTACAGCCGGAAAATGGATGGTTGGACTCTCGATTTTCTTCCTGATAGGTACATTTCTATTCTCTGTTGGGGTGTTGGCGGCAGGAGTTGTTGTCGGTGGTATGTTCTTTGCTATGATAGAACCGGAGCTTTTACCAGAAATGTCGCCAATCCATTATAGTGTACCCATTGGCTCGCCGCTTTTCTATATATACATTGGTGAATTGGCTTTGCTGATTTGCGGGATCATATTCATTATTTTTGGTAAGAAAAAAACAAAAACTGTGGAGTCGTTATGAGTTTAGAATTTTCTGAAGAACTGGATACCCCATTGATTTCTCCCACCTTTGCGCCCCAGGACGCAGGGGAGATCGGCCTGCGCCCCAAGCGGCTGTCGGACTACACCGGTCAGGAGAAGGCAAAGGAGAATCTGTCTGTCTATATTGAAGCGGCCAGAATGAGAGGGGAGAGCCTGGATCACACCCTGCTCTACGGCCCTCCCGGTCTGGGCAAGACCACCTTGGCTGGCGTCATCGCCAATGAAATGGGGGTCAATATTCGAGTCACTTCCGGTCCGGCCATTGAAAAACCCGGCGATTTGGCAGCACTTCTGACCAACCTGAACCCCGGTGATATCCTCTTTATTGACGAAATTCACCGCTTAAATCGGGTGGTGGAAGAGATCCTTTATCCTGCCATGGAGGATTTTGCCATTGATATTATTGTTGGTAAAGGCCCCAGTGCCAACTCCATTCGACTGGATCTGCCGAAATTTACGCTCATCGGTGCAACGACCCGAGCAGGTCAGCTGTCTGCCCCTTTGCGTGACCGCTTTGGTGTATCTCTGCGATTGGAACTGTACAAGCCTGAGGAACTGGCAAAGATCGTTACCCGTTCGGCAACGATTTTGGGCATGGAGATCGATCCCAGAGGTGCCATGGAAATTGCATCTCGCAGCCGTGGTACCCCCCGAATTGCGAACCGATTCCTGCGCCGTGTCCGGGATTTTGCCCAGATCATGTGCGACGGTGTGATCACAAAAGAGGCAGCAGATCTGGCGCTGTCTCGCTTGGAAGTGGATCATCTGGGTCTGGATGTCATTGACAGACGGATGCTCACTGCCATCATTCGCAATTACGCCGGCGGTCCGGTGGGCTTGGAAACGCTGGCAGCCACCATTGGAGAAGAGGCGATCACTTTGGAGGATGTGTACGAGCCGTATTTGATGCAATTGGGCTTTTTGACC
>CAZJCA010000029.1:0-18591 GCA_964544505.1 uncultured Oscillospiraceae bacterium | reverse complement strand
CGGGCTTCCACTCGCCCTTGGGCTTGCCCATGTGGGAGCAGAGAATGACCTTGGCGTTGTGCTCGACCAGATACTTGATGGTGGGCAGGGCAGCCACGATCCGCTTGTCGGAAGTGATCTTGCCTTCCTTGGTGGGCACATTGAAGTCGCAGCGGCACAGCACACGCTTGCCGGCAACATTGATGTCTTCAATAGACTTCTTGTTGTAGTTCATAGTATGTATCCTCCATTTTTTAAACTTTCATTTTACCGTAGTCCTGCAGGCCGGGGAAATCCAGCTGCCGCAGGGCTTCAAACACTGTGATTGCCACAGCATTGCTCAAATTCAGGCTGCGAGCCTCTGCTCGCATGGGGATCTTGACGCAAGCGTTCCGATGGGCTTCCAGAAAATCTTCCGGCAGACCCTTGGTCTCCTTGCCGAAGAACAGGTAACACTCGTCTTCGTAATTGGCTTTGGTGTAGCTTCGGGGGGCTTTGGTGGACAGACACCACATCTGACCCACATGGTTTTTGGAGAAAAAGTCCTCCAAATTTTCATAATCCCGAACTTCCACCAGATTCCAGTAGTCCAGTCCTGCCCGACGAACGGCTTTTTCCGAAATGTCAAAGCCCAGGGGGCGGATCAAATGCAGCCGGCAGCCGGTGGCGGCACAGGTGCGAGCAATATTGCCGCAGTTTTGAGGAATTTCCGGCTCTACCAGTACGATATTCAGCAAATCTTTTCACATCCTATCTCCGGACTTCTCCGGCAGTCGCTTCCCTATTGTAAGACAAAACTCCCAGAAAATCAATGAAAAAATTCAAAATTTACAACTTTTTCTAAAAATTTAAATATTAAAACCCCGGACATTGAAAAATTTGTGAAAAATGTGAAAAACCGGGTTTTTCAAGGAATGGATTTTTAGTGAAATTATTTTGGACAAAAAGAGCCTGCCCCGAAGGGCAGGCTCAGTGGATATGAAATTACTCCTCGTCGTTCTTGGCGTCGGCGATGATTTTTGCCTGATTGACCTTGGGAACTTCCTCGTAGCGGACGAATTCCAGGGTGAAGCTGCCACGAGCCTGGGTCATTGCACGCAGGTCGATGGCGTAAGTGCCCATTTCAGCCATGGGAACTTCGGCCTCGATAACGGTGTCGCCGTCGGCATTTGGGCTCATGCCCATGGGACGACCACGGCGCTTGCTCAGATCGCCCATCACATCACCAACATAAGCTTCGGGAACGGTGACAGCCAGAGCACCGATGGGCTCCAGAATGGTGGGATTGGCCTTGGGCATTGCTTCCTTGTAAGCAAGAATGGCAGCCAGCTTAAAGGCCATTTCGTTGGAGTCAACGGGGTGGTAAGAGCCATCATACAGGGTGGCCTTCATGTTGACCACGGGGTAACCGGCCAGAGGCCCCTTCTGAACAGCTTCCTGCACGCCCTTTTCAACGGCAGGGTTGAAGTTCTTGGGCACAGCACCGCCGACCACAGCCACATCAAAAATCAGCTCGTCCTGTTCTTCCTGAGGCTCGAAGCGGATCCAAACATCACCGAACTGACCACTGCCGCCGGTCTGCTTCTTATGACGACCATGGGCTTCCACCTTGGTCTTGATCTTTTCACGGTAAGCAACCTTTGCAGGCTCCAAATTGGCATCCACGCCAAAACGGGACTTCAGCTTGCTCAGCAGCACATCCAGCTGCTGATCGCCGGTGCCGGAGAGCACCATCTGACGGGTCTCGGCGTTGTTGACCAGAGTGAAGGAGGGATCTTCCTCGTTCAGACGGTTCAGACCGGCTGCGATCTTATCTTCCTGACCCTTTGCCTTGGGTGCGATTGCCACGGAATAGCAGGTGGGAGGATAGGGCAGAGCCTTCAGAGAGACCACCTTACGGGGGTCACACAGGGTGTCGCCGGTCTTGACTTTATCCATCTTGCCGATGGCACCGATGTCGCCGCAGGACAGCTCCTTGACTTCGGTAGCCTTCTTGCCGCACATGGAGTACAGACGGCCCAGCTTCTCGGTCTCGCCGGTACGGGCATTGACCAGGGTGGTGTCGGCGTTGATGGTGCCGGACAGGACCTTGATGAAGGAATACTTGCCGTACTGGTCGGAAATGGTCTTGAAGACGAAGGCAGAGGGAACACCGCCGGGGGAGACCACGAACTCTTCGGTCTCGCCGTCTTGACGGGTGGCCTTATGATAGTTGCCTTCCACGGGGTTGGGCAGCAGATCGATGATGTGATCCATCAGCATCAGAGAGCCCAGGCAGTTGACACCGCTGCCGCACAGCACGGGGTACAGGGTGCGGTCGATAACGCCCTTGTGCATACCCTTGATCATTTCGGCGTAAGTAAAGTCTTCGCCGCCGAAGAACTTGTCCATAAACTCTTCGCTGGTCTCAGCAACGGACTCCTTCAGCGCGTCGTTGAACTCTTCGATGACGGACAGCTTGTCCTCAGGCACTTCGATCTCCACACGCTTCAGATTCTGCATCTCGTATGCACGCTTGTTCAGCACATCGATGATGCCGGTGATCTTCTTGGAGGAATCCCAAATGGGAACCACCACGGGAGCGATCTTGTTGCCGTACTTTTCACGCAGGGCGTTAAAGGTGGCGTTATAGTCGGAATTGTCCTCGTCTACCTTGGAAATGTAGATAAAACGGGGCATATTTCTCTCTTCACAGTATTTCCATGCCTTCTCGAAGCCGACGGTGATACCGTCCTTGGCGGAGCAGACGATGATGGCAGCGTCAGCAGCTCGCAGAGCTTCCACGACGGCACCGGAGAAATCAAAGCCACCGGGGGTGTCCAGCACATTGATCTTGGTGTTGTGATAGATCAGGGGGACCAGAGAGGCGGAGATGGATACATGGCGACGAATTTCTTCGGGATCAAAATCGCAAACGGTGTTGCCGTCGGCGTTCTTGCCGATACGGTCGATAGCACCGGTCATGTAAAGCAGGCTTTCTGCCAGAGCGGACTTACCGGAACCGGAGTGGCCCAGCAGGCAGATGTTACGGATGGCGTTGGCAGTGTACATAGTATTGAATTGCTCCTTTCGGGAAGGCGTTTGCCCTCCAAACCTTCTCTCGGCGTTTAGACACCGGAACATAAGACATTATACACGAAGATACCATGAATTTCAACGCCCAATTTGTCAAAAAGGCAAAATTTCTCCACCTTGCCGAATTTGCTGTGCAAGTTTTATAAAATCAAAGCTGTGTTTTGTGGAAAACAGCTGTTTTTGAAGAGAAGCCAGAAAAACACTTTCCCCACGCAGCAGAGGCTTTATCAAAAAAAGTGCGCTGCCTTTCAGCAGCGCACTTGGGGGTTATTCTTCTGCGGCGTTTTCAATCGTTTCTTCCACTGCTTCTTCGGCAGCAGGGGCAGTGCCGTTGACAAAATTCATCAGCTCTTCGCCGGTGATGGTCTCCTTGGTCAGCAGGTACTGGGCAATCTCGTCCAGCAGACCACGGTTTTCACTCAGCAGCTTTGTGGTCTCAGCGTAGCAGCTGTTCAGGATCTTCTGCACGGCGGCATCCACAGCAGCGGCAGTTTCGTTGGAGCAGTCCATAGCGGCCTGACCGTCCAGATACTGGTTCTGGACCACCGCAGGCGCCATCAGACCCAGCTCTTCGCTCATGCCGTAGAGCGCAACCATGTTCTTTGCCAGAGCGGTGGCACGCTGGATGTCGTTGGCAGCGCCGGTGGTCATGGTGCCGAACACCACGCTTTCAGCGGCACGACCGCCCAGCAGGCTCTTCAGCTCAATGACCAGCTCTTCCCGGGTGGACAGGTACTTTTCTTCCTCCGGCAGATACAGGGTGTAGCCCAGAGAGCCTTCGGTGTGGGGAACGATGGTGATTTTGGAAACGGGAGTGTCCTGCTTTTCCAGAGCGGAAACCAGGGCGTGACCTACTTCGTGGTAAGCCACCATCCGCTTTTCCGTGTCGGACAGAACGGTGTTTTTCTTTTCTGTACCGGCAATGACGGTCTCGAAGGAAACCAGCAGGTCTTCCTGATTGACAGCCTTGCGACCCATGCGGACAGCACGAAGGGCAGCTTCATTTACAAGGTTTGCCAGGTCTGCACCCACGCAGCCGGCAGTGGCTTGAGCGATCTTCTTCAGATCCACATCCTCAGACAGTTTGATCTTTCGGGTGTGCACTTTCAGCGTATCCAGACGACCTTGCAGGTTGGGACGATCTACCACGATCCGGCGGTCGAAACGACCGGGACGGAGCAGCGCCTTGTCCAGAATTTCGGGACGATTGGTAGCAGCCAGACACACGATGCCCTTGTTGGAATCAAATCCGTCAAATTCGCCCAGCAGCTGGTTCAGGGTCTGGTCGTTGTAGCCCAGCTTGGCATCCCGGCGGTGACCCACGGCATCGATTTCGTCGATGAAGATGATACAGGGGGCTACTTTTGCCGCCTGCTGGAACAGGTTACGAACGCGGCTTGCGCCGACGCCCACGAACATCTCTTCAAAATCGGAACCGGAAATGGAGAAGAAAGGCACATTGGCTTCGCCGGCCACGGCCTTGGCGAGCAATGTTTTACCGGTACCGGGAGAGCCGACAAGCAAAGCACCCTTGGGCAGTTTGGCGCCGATTTCGGTGTACTTCTGGGGATTGTGCAGGAAGTCGATGATCTCCTGCAGGCTTTCTTTGGCCTCGTCCTGACCGGCGACATCTTTAAAAGTGACACCGGTCTGCTTTTCCATGTAGACCTTGGCCTTGCTGTCGCCCATGCCGTTCATGCCGCCGCCCATTTTCCGGGTGATCAGATTCATCACCAGCATCAGTCCGCCGATCATCAGCGCATAGTACAGCAACATGGTGACGGTGGAATTGTCTTCCACAATGGGAGAGTCTACCAGCACGCCCATATCGTAAAGCTCCTGCGCCAGCGCCATTTTGTCGCCGCCGGAAGGAAGACCGGTGTAGTAGGCTTGCTGTTGACCGACCGGCTTGGCAGCTTCTTCCTTGGTCAGGTAGATGATACGGTCATACTTGATCTGCGCTTCCTGGATGTTGCCGCTGTCCTTATCCGCCATGAACTGGGAAAAAGTCTTCAGTTCATACTGACTGTTGGTGACGGAACGGTAGATGCCGGTGACCAGCAGCACAAGAGCCAAGGCGATGACCAGCATGGGAAGAAGTCTGGACTTTGGCTTTTTGTCGTCGGGTTTGTTGTTTTTAGAAGAATCGTTGCGATTTTGTTCCACGGAACCCTCGCCTCCTTATTCGAAACATACTTTTGATTAGTATACCACAAACAGCTCGTTGTTTCAATGAATGTTTTTCGGTAAATGCGTAAACAAAATGTAAATTCCCTCAAAAAATGAGGGAATTTACATTTATTCTGCTTTTGCGCGGAAATGCTCCGTGTAATAGTCCTTGTTGGTGTAAAGTCGGGTGCACAGGGCATCGTAGCCCCACCGTTCGGCAAGAGTGGGTCGTGTGGAGAACAGATTTGTACCCAGACCCAGCCGATCTCCCTCAATGGTGCAGCCCAAAGCTGCCAAGGTGGTGGGGAACAGATCCAGGGTGGTAAACTCCCGGTTTTTGCTGTTGATGGGTTCTACGGCAGAGTTGATGAAGCAGTTATAGACCCGGCGGACATAGTTTTTCGCCACATTCCGGTCAAAATAGGCGGCATCCATGGAATTATGGTCGCCGACGATGACCACGGTGGTGTTTTCGTAAAAGTCCTGCTCTCGCAGCCAGGCCATAAACAGGGATACCTGACGGCTGGAACAGGAGATCACATTGTCGTACTGCTCAACATAGTCGCTGTCGCAGTAGGGGCAGGGGTTGCCGCCGATGTGGTGGGTGTCGATGGTCATGAAAGTGAAGGCGAAGGGCTGATCCTGCTGGGAGATCCTGGTCAGCTCCTGCTTGGCATATTCAAACAGGTGATAGTCTTCCATGCCCCACCAGCCGTCCCAGTAGCCGTTGGCAACAACGCCATCGACCCAGGCGGTGTAGATATCATAGATTTTGTCAACACCGTGGACATCATAGTACAGTCCTGTGTCGGCAAAGGCGGCGGAAGATCCCAGCATGAAGGCCTGATAGTAACCGTTTTCGTGAAGAATGTCCATCATGGTGGTCAAACCCGGCAGGAATTGTCCGTCGGTACTTTCTTCGTTCTGCGATACCATGGGCACCAGGGGCACACCGCTGGTCTGGGAGACCAGAGAGCCGATGCTCCATGTGGCACCGGTGCTCTGGCGGAAGCCGCCCACATCTCCGTTTTGGGAGAAATTGACATTGTTTTTGGCAAGCTCATACAGCTCCGGGATCAGATTGTTGTCCACACCGCCGCCCAGCTCCTTGGAAAGGAAACTGGTCTCCATGGATTCCAGAACAATATATACCAAATTCCGCTTTTTCTCCGGGAAGGTGATGGCGGTGTCTTTGGGGTCGTGATACTCTTCTTCGTAAATATTGTAGCTTCCGCAGATATTGACCAGATAATCTACCAATTGGGAGTCAAAGGCGGCAAAGGTAATGGCGGCTACACTTACAAGACATAAGGTTGTCGTTACCATCCAGATTTTCACCTTGCGCCTGTGCAGCACCACGCAGGCCAGTATGATCAGTCCTGCACTGACCAGCACTGCCGGGAGTAGCCCTTGCAGCAGATATTGCAGCAGCAGGGTGGAGGAGGTGCCGGACAGATTGGAGGTGATGGTAAAGAGTATGGAGTCAAAATTCGTCTGACCGTAGGTGCGGATATACCACCGATCTGCGAACAGAAGGACCATCGCCAGGAAGAGAAGGACAAAAACAGGGATCAGCCAATAGGAAAAATTGGATTTTTGCTTATTTTCAGAAGAACTCATAGTAGCCTCGCATAAGGAAAAGATGTTACTATTATACTGTGATAGGCGAAAAAAATCAATCTGCAATTGGAGGGATGGCAGGCGCAAACTGGAAAAACAGAAAAGCTTCCTTCCTTTTTTCGTAAAGTGTGAAAATTCCGGTTGAGAAACCGTGAAAATTCTGCTACAATAAAAGAAATATTTGCAGAATTGGAGTGCATGGATCTATGAAAGAAGAACGCCGCCGTCCCAACGGCAATTTCCGCAATGAGCGCAGCGAAAGAAAAGACCGTCCTTTGCGCACGGCCTATGAAGTCCGTCCCGAACCCAAAGAAGAGGTAGAAGGCCAGCTGGAAGGCCGCAACGCTTTGCAGGAAGCCCTGCGTGCAGGCCGCACCATCGACAAAGTGTTCATTGCCGCCGGTGATACGGATCGTGCTTTGCAGCGGCTGGCTGCCGAGGCAAAGGATGCAGGCGCAGTGGTGGTTCCCGTTGATCGCCGGAAGCTGGACAATATGAGCTTTACCCGCAGCCATCAGGGTGTGATTGCTCTGACTGCTGCCCATGAATACGCCACCATCGATGAGATGCTGGAAGAGGCTGCTTCCCGTGGTCAGGCACCGCTGCTCGTCATCTGCGATGAGCTGACCGACCCCCACAACTTAGGCGCAATTCTGCGTAGTGCCGAATGCGCCGGCGCACACGGTGTCATTATTCCCAAGCGCCGCAGCGTGGGTCTGACCGCTACCGTTGCCAAGGCTTCCGCCGGTGCGATGGAGTATATGAAGGTGGCTCGGGTCACCAACATCAATTCTGCCATTGCAGAGTTGAAGGAAAAGGGCGTGTGGGTGTTCGGCACGGCAGCGGAAGGCTCTATCCCCATGTATAAAGCCAATTTGACTGTCCCTGCTGCCATTGTCATCGGCAACGAAGGCGACGGTATGAGCCCTCTGGTGCGCAAAAACTGCGATGTGATGCTGTCCATCCCCATGCAGGGCAAGATTTCTTCTCTGAACGCATCTGCGGCTGCTTCTATTTTGCTGTATGAAGCCGTCCGTCAGAGACTGGGATAATTTTAGAATTTGAAATTTTAAGGAGGGTCGTCGGTGAACGAAGATACAAAAGAATACACCCTGGACGACCTGGAGGATATTATCCGGGAGTACAGCTCCCGGACACCGAAGAAGCAGGATACCAACAGTACCGACGGCAACACAGTCCGGCTGGGGGATACCCGTCCGCTGGAGGACGCAGGCAAAGCATCCCGGGAAAAGGATACCCCCTCGGATACCAAGCCCCTGCCGGATCTGGATGGGGATGTTCGGATCTATCATAGCCCCAAAGCGTCGCCCAGGAAACCGGCGGCTGCGCCATATACGGCGGAGTGGGAGCCGGAATACGATGCGCCCATGGGTGACTACATTCCCAAAGAGCCTATTGAATTTCCAAAGAAAATGCGCCCCAAGACCTTGCAGCAAAAGCTGGCGGAAGGCCCTCAGCAACAGTATGAAAAGATGGACAAGGGGGCGTTGGGGCACCTTCGGGCAGGAATGCTTTTAAATTTGATCCTGTTTTTGGCAGCAGCCAGTACGGCACTGCTGTCTTATCAGGTAGAAGGCCAAAAGCTGAAACTGATGATCGTCGGTCAGATATTGGTGATGATGCTGTCTGCGCTGGTGGGCTACAAGCGGCTGCTTTCCGGTGTGACCGAGATGCTCCATCACCGTTTCCGGTTGGATAGCATGCTGGCAGTTACTTTGGCGGTGTGCTGGATCGATGCACTGTTGTGCCTGAAAAATCAGCGCATGCCCTTTGCGGCGGTGTTTTCCTTGCAGATGCTCATGGCGCAGTGGGCGGAGTATCAGAAGCTCCAGACCCGGATCAGCCAATTGGACACCCTGCGCAAGGCATCTGACCTGACGGCGGTGGTGAAAAACAAGGATTATTACAAGCGCCAGTGCGCCTATCAAACCGCAGAAGGCCAGCCCGAGGACTTTATGGATCATTACCAGGAAGTTTCCGGACTGGAACGGTTCTTGTGCCGCTATGCGCTGGGCGCTGTGGCTTTGGGCGCAGTGCTGGCACTGGTGACAGCCATCATCCATGGCGCAGCCGACGGCGTTCGGGTGTATGCGGCAGCATTGCTGGCAGCCATGCCGGCTAGTGTCTTTGTCAGCTTCCAGAGACCCTTGGCGATTTTGGAAAAACGGATGCACAAGCTGGGTACCGTTCTGTGCGGCTGGAAAGGTGTGCAGCATATTGACAAGCAGGGGTACTATCCCTTGACCCACCAGGATCTGTTCCCGGAAAACCATGTCAAACTCAACGGCGTTCGCTTCTACGGCGAGCGAAATCCCAATACCATCGTGTCCTATGTGTCGGCCTTGCTGAAAGCCGACGGCGGCTCTTTGGCAGTTCCTTTTGAGCAGCTGCGCTCGTCCCGTAATGCCAGAGTGTGTCGGGTGGAGGAGTTGACCAGCTATCCCGGGGGCGTAGGCGGTCAGATCGACGGCCTGTCCGTGATCGCCGGAAATCTGGAATTTATTGAAAACATGGGCGTGGAGCTGTCGGAAGTGTCCCGGATCCCCCATGCCGTCTATGCGGCGGTCAATCAGAGCCTGTGTGCGGTGTTTGCCGTCAGCTTTACCCGTTCCAAATCCTCGGCGGCAGGTCTGCGGACGCTGTGCGACAGCAGGCATGTCCGACCTATTTTGGTGGACTGTGACTTTGCCATGACCGACTTGTTCCTGGAGCAGAAGTTGGGTGTGGATGTACGCCGGATGCAGTTCCCCGACTGTATGACCCGGGTGACTCTTGCAGAAAAACAGCCTGAGCCGGATGCGCCGGTCATTGCCCTGACTACCCGGGGTGGCCTGGCACAGCGTGCCTTTGCCGTCACCGGCGGCGCAGCGCTGCATTCTGCATGGCGCTTTGGCGCAGGGGTGCACATGATGGGCGGCATCATTGGATTTTTGGCGGTGGCGCTGCTGGCGCTGACCGGAGCGACCATGCTGCTGACCCCTTATAATCTGCTGCTATACGGCTGTGTGTGGATGATCCCCGGATTGCTGGTGGCAGAATGGACGAGAAATGTATAAAAAACCGACCCATTTGGGTCGGTTTTTTTAAAATCAGGAATGATAAAACTGCTTCATATCTTTTTTGGCCTGATCGATCTCAGCCTGTAATTCCCGGGCACTCATCCGCAGCGCTCCGCTGCGCAGTGCGCCCAGCTGTACCAGAGCATCGGAGGTAGCCACTCGTAAATTGTAGTTGGTTCCGATTTGAGCGACCAGACTTTCGATGTAGCAGTCGCCGGTCTCATTTTCTTTGGTGTAAACTACCTGAATGTTGTGGTGCTGCACTTTTTCGCCCGGATTGCCTTTGACCTTGTAGCCGTCGAAGACCACAACGATGCGCACTTTGCGGAATCCTGCATAGTCGCTGAGCCGATCACAGAGCATTTTTCGGGCGGCAGCCAGATCCTCCTTGGCGATGGATGCCAGTTCCTCCCACGCAAAAATAATATTGTAGCCGTCTACAATCATGTATTGCTGCTTCAAAGGACGAATAGAGCGCAGGTCATCGTCGTTTTTTGCCTTGGGAGGACGGTAGAGGGTGGTGGTCTGGGGGCCAAACTCCCGGAGCATGATCTTTTCCAGCTCCCGGTCGTCGGTGTAGAGATTGCGGGTGATCACTTCCGGGGCTTTGGGTGCTTTCAGGCAACTTTCCAGATGCATATATTCCGGCACCTCGTTCCATTTGACGGTAAAGCCTGCGCCGTGGGCACAGAAAACGGAGTCGGGGGTATTTTCCAGGTCGCTTTCCGGGTCGTAACCAATGGCAGCTACCACTTCTTCCTGATTATGGCAGGGCTTGTAGCCGTCCAGCGCAATTTGCAGCTGTCCCCGGCCTTGGGTATAGGCTGCCACCTGCTCCGGATAGTCTCCCAGCAGGGAGGCAGGAACAATGCCTTTGAGGATGGAGCGATCGCCGACGGTTTGGGGTGCATCAAATTCCCCGGATTTTCCCCGAATATCGGTGATCGCCCGCCCAATCTGCTCTGTGGGAACGGTCAGCTGGAAACTGTACCAGGGTTCCAGAAGAATGGATTTTGCCTGCATCAGTCCCTGTCGGATAGCCCGGTAGGTGGCCTGACGGAAGTCGCCACCTTCGGTGTGTTTCAGATGAGAACGGCCTGAGACCAGGGTGATCTTCATATCCGTGATAGGTGCGCCGGTGAGCACGCCCCGGTGGGTCTTTTCTGCCATGTGGGTCAAAATCAGACTTTGGTAGTTGCCGTCCAGTGTCTCCAGAGGACAATCGGAAGAAAATTCCAGACCGGCACCCCGGCTTAAGGGCGTTAACAGCAAATGGGCTTCGGCATAGTGGCGCAGTGGTTCAAAGTGACCGACACCTTCGACGGTGTTGGCAATGGTCTCTTTGTAGAAAATACGCCCGGTATCTAAGGTTATATCAAAGCCAAACCGTTCCTTTACAAGGCTGCGGAAAATTTCCAGCTGCACCTTGCCCATGATTTGAATGTGGATGTTTCCGTTTTCCCACATCAGGCGCAGCATGGGATCTTCTTCCTCCAACTGCCGCAGCAACGGAAGAACGACAGCAGGATCTTTCCCGGCAGGCAGGTTGACCCGATAGGTCATGACCGGTTCCAAAGAGGGAATGGGGGTGTCGGTGACCGTGCCCAGACCTTGCCCAGCATAGGTGCTGCTCAGGCCGGTCACTGCTGCCAGCTGACCGGGATACAGGATTTCTGTGGTGGTAAATTTTTCCCCGGAGTATCGCCGCAGTTGGGTGGCTTTTTCTTCCAGTGGATCACCTTTTTGGTTTACATAATTTATGGAAGACCGAACACGGAGCTGCCCTCCGGTGATTTTCAGCCAGGTCAGTCGATTGCCCTGAGGATCTCGGGAGATTTTTTGAACACGGGCGGAAAAAAGGTCACCGTACCGCTTTCGGGGCAGATACTCGTCCAACAGCGCCAAAAGCTGATCGATGCCTTCCAGACGCAGGGCAGAGCCGAACAGACAGGGGAAGAGCCGACGGTGTTCGATGAGGTTTCGGATATTGTCGCAGGTGACCGTGCCGCTTTCTAAGTAGTTTTCCAGCAACGCTTCGTCGCACATGGCGGCTGCTTCTGCGATCTGGTCAGGGGTCTGTCCGAAATCCACGCATCCGGGGCTTAATTCCTGCTGAAGCTGGGTCAGAAGTTTTTCTCGATCCGTATCGGGCAAGTCCATTTTGTTGATGAACAGGATGGTGGGGATACCGTAGCGTTCCAACAATTTCCAAAGGGTCAGAGTGTGGGCCTGCACACCATCTGTGCCGCTGATCAGTAAAATGGCACTGTCCAAAATCGGCATTGTCCGCTCCGCTTCTGCGGAAAAGTCCACATGACCGGGGGTGTCCACCAGAGTAAGCTCCAAATGCTCGGTGGACAGCAGTGCCTGTTTGGAGAAAATGGTGATCCCTCGGGCACGCTCTAATTCGTGATTGTCAAGGTAGGCGTCGCCGTGATCCACCCGACCAAAGCTGCGCCGGGTGCCGCTGCAATAGAGCAGGGCTTCCGACAGGGTGGTTTTTCCTGCATCCACATGGGCCAGCAGGCCGATACAACAGTGTTCTTTTTTAACCAGCTCGCCCATAAAATACCTCCTTTGGGGTCAAACATCAGAAGTATTGTACCACAAATAGAGGGAATAGGGAAGACGAGCAGGGGGAAAATTTTGGGCAATAGGGGGTATCTGCTTCGGGTAGTTGTGAAAAATAACAGGAACTTCCTCCTAAATTCAGACATTTTTCCCCTTTGCTTCTTCTACAAAATGTGTTATGATATCGGTGGACAAGTTTCCACCGTGGGTAGAGTTTGCCCGAAAAAATAAAAAACGCGAAAGGAGATAATAGATGAGCCTCTCTATCAGCGAATTTATATATCATTTCCATAACGGATCTTCCACCCATGCCTTTGAGCACATGGGCTGCCACCCGGAAAATCGGGATGGCAGGGACGGATTTGTCTTCCGTGTTTGGGCACCCAATGCACAAAAAGTGTCGGTGGTGGGTGACTTTAATTTCTGGAACGGCAACGATCTGCCCATGTACAAAATTTCCCAGGGTATTTGGGAGGCCTGGACACCCAACGCCCAAGTGGGGCAGAGCTACAAGTATCTGGTCACCGGACCTTGGGGCAACACCGTCCACAAAGCCGACCCCTATGCCTACCGGGCACAGCTGGCACCGGAAACTTCCAGCGTGATCTGGCTGCAGGATAACTACAAGTGGCACGATAATCTCTGGTTTGCCCAGCAGGCACGCCGCAATGTGCTCCACAGTCCCATGAACATCTATGAGCTGCATCTGGGTTCCTGGCGGAAAAAGTGGGATGGTACCACCCATACTTATGCAGAACTGGCGGATCAGCTGGCAGGCTATGTCAAAGACATGGGCTTTACCCATGTGGAACTGATGCCACTGGCAACCTATCCCTTTGATCCCAGCTGGGGCTATCAGGTCACCGGCTACTATGCGCCCACTGCCCGTTATGGCACACCGGATGAACTGAAACAGCTGGTCGATGCCCTCCACAAAGCCGGTATCGGTGTGCTGCTGGACTGGGTGCCTGCCCATTTCCCCAAAGACCTGTACGGCCTGTATGAGTTCGACGGCACTTGCTGCTATGAACTTTCTGACCCGGAGATGAACGAGCATCCCGACTGGACCACCCGAATTTTCGACTTTGGAAAGCCGGAAGTGAAGAGCTTCCTCATTTCCAATGCCATCTACTGGCTCAAGCAGTTCCATATCGATGGCCTGCGTGTGGATGCAGTCAGCTCCATGCTGTATCTGGATTACAGCCGTGCCAACTACAAGCCCAATAAATATGGCGGCCGTGAAAATCTGGAAGCCATCGACTTTATCCGCCAGCTGAACCATGCCTGCTTTGCCGTGCGCAAGGGAACCATCATGGTGGCGGAGGAGTCTCACGCCTTCCCCATGGTCACCTGGCCGCCGGAGGCCGGTGGCCTGGGCTTCAACTTCAAGTGGAATATGGGCTGGATGAACGACACCCTGAAATATTTCAAGGAAGACCCCATCAACCGCAAGTATCACCACGATAAACTGACCTTTTCCATGGCCTACGCCTTCTCGGAGAATTTTATCCTGCCCCTGTCCCACGACGAAGTGGTGCACATGAAAGGAAGCCTCATCAACAAGCAGCCCGGTGACTATTTCTGGAAGTTTGCAGGATTGCGTCTGCTGCGTGGCTATCAGATGGTGCAGCCCGGCAAGAAGCTGCTGTTCATGGGCGGCGAGATCGGTCAATTCCGGGAGTGGAAGTACGATGAAGCACTGGACTGGACGGTGCTGGACTATGAAATGCATCAGAAACTGGTGGCCTATAACAAGGACTTGAACCGATTCTACAAGGAAAATGCACCCCTGTGGGCAGATGACGGAAGCTGGGAGGGTTACCAGTGGATCCAGCCTGACGACGGCGATAATTCTGTCATTTCCTTCCGTCGTATCGATCCCAAGACAAAGAAGGAACTGATCGCCGTGCTGAATATGACCCCTGTCAACCGGGATCATTATGTATTGGGTCTGCCCAGTGCCGGTACTTACGAGCCGGTATTCTGCTCCGACGACCTGAAGTACGGCGGCACCGGTTCTGTGCCGGGGGCTGTGGAAGCCTATGAAGGCGAATATCGGGAATATAAATTCAAGGGCGATTTCCACCTTGCGCCCATGTCGCTGACCATCTTTCAGAAAAAAGGAAGAAAAAAGAAATCTTAAAAATGGAGGGGCGAAGCCCCTGCTTCCCCAGAGGGGGAAATGCGCCGGTCTTATAAAAACATTTACATAAGGAGTTTTAGCCATGTATTTTCAGAAAAAACGCTGCATTGCCATGCTGCTGGCCGGTGGCCAGGGCAGCCGTCTGAAGGTTCTGACGGAGAAAACCGCGAAACCTGCTGTTCCTTTCGGCGGAAAATACCGCATCATCGACTTCCCTTTGAGTAACTGCGTCAACTCCGGCATTGATACCGTGGGTATTTTGACCCAGTATCAGCCGCTGGAATTGAACGAATATATCGGCAACGGTCAGCCCTGGGGACTGAACAAGACCCATTCTTGCGCCCAGGTGCTGCCCCCCTATGAGCGCCACGACAAAAAGTCCGGCTGGTATAAGGGCACTGCCAACGCCATCTACCAGAATATTGATTTTATCGAGCGTTTTAACCCGGATTATGTGGTGATCCTCTCCGGTGACCATATTTACAAGATGGATTATTCCGATATGGTTGCTTACCACGAGAAGAACAATGCTTCCTGTACCATCGCTGTCCGGGAAGTGCCTCTGGCAGAAGCTTCCCGTTTCGGCATTCTGAACACCAATCCCGATAACTCCATTTATGAGTTTGAGGAAAAGCCTGCAAAGCCCAAGTCTACCAACGCCTCCATGGGTATTTATGTGTTCAACTGGAGCGTCCTCCGGGAAGCCCTGCTTGCTGACGAGGAAAATCCCAAGTCTTCCAATGACTTTGGTAAGAACATTATCCCCAGCCTGCTGAACGCTGGTCATAAGATGATGGCCTACCGCTTCGACGGCTACTGGAAGGATGTGGGCACCATCGATTCTCTGTGGGAAGCCAATATGGAACTGCTGGGCAAAGAGCCGGAGTTCGATATCCGTGGCGGCGACAAGAACCGGATCTACGCCCGGAACAACGCTCTGCCCTCTTCCTACATCGATGAAGATGCCACCACCGTCAACTGCTTCGTGGCAGAAGGATCGGAAGTCTACGGCAATGTCCGCCATTCCATCATTTCCACCGGCTGCTTCGTGGGCAAAAATGCCATCGTGGAAGACAGCGTGGTCATGCCCGGTGTGGTCATTGAAGACGGTGCCATTGTCCGGCACGCCATCCTGGGCGAAAACAGCCGCATCGGCCGCAACGCCGTTGTGGGCGGCGCTTTTGCCGAAGGTGAAAAGAAAAAAATCAGCGTCACATCCAAGGGCGCTGTGGTAGAGGCCGGCACGGCACTGCTGCCCGGCGAAATGCTGTAAGGAGGGGAAGAAGATGAATGTTTTTGGTATTGTTTTTGCAAATGACGCTGCCATGGGCGAATTGACCGCCCAGCGCACCACCGCATCTATCCCCTTTGGCGGTCGTTATCGTCAGGTGGATTTTGCACTGTCCAACCTGACCCATGCAGGCATTCGCCGCATCGGTCTGATCTCCCGTCACCACTACCAGAGCCTGATGAACCACATCGGTTCCGGCGAAGAATGGGGGCTGGAACTGGAAGAGGGCGGCCTGGAATTTTTGACTCCCTACGCCATGTCTGCCACCGACAGCTACCGTGGTAAACTGGAATCCCTGTATGCCGCTATGGACTTTTTGACCTACGGCGAAAAGTATGACTATGTGGTGCTGACTGATACCGCTGTGCTCAGCAATGTGAATATGCGCGCTGTCATCGACTCTCACATCGCCAGCGGAAAGGACATCACCCTTGTGACCAAGGCAGGTATTGCCGACGGCAAAAAGCAGCTGGATCTGGCGCTGAAGCTGGATGGCAAGGGCCAGATCCTGGATATGGCTGTGGACTATGTTGCCCCCAGTGACTATGTGGCTTCCATGGATATTTTCGTGGTGGGCAAGAACTGGCTGGTCAATCAGGTGAAAGAGCACATCGCTCATAACCTGTACCACATGGACAGAGATCTGGTGCTGGGTCAGTGGCAGAAGAAGGCCGTTTCCGTCAATGTCTACCAGTTTGAGGGTCAGGCATTGTACAACGAGACCGTCAACGAATATTTTGCCAACTCCATGGCACTGATCAACAAGGATGTTCGCCATGACCTGTTCGGTGCCAACCACCCCATCTACACCAAGGTTCGTGACCAGGTGCCTTCCTACTACGGCGAAGGCTGCAAGGTGGAAAACAGCATTCTGGCAGACGGCTGCGTCCTGGAAGGAAATGTGAAAAATTCCGTGCTGTTCCGTGGTGTTCTGGTGGAGAAAAATGCCTGCGTCAGCGATTGCGTTGTTATGAACGACACACGCATCGGCGAAAACTGTGAAATTCGTTATGTGATCCTGGATAAGGATGTGACTGTCCGACCCAATTCCAAGCTCATCGGCACTGCCACCAATCCCATCATTATTAAACGGGGAGAAATCGTATGAAAATAGCAATTCTGGCCTCCGAGGGCGCACCCTACGCCAAGTCCGGCGGCCTGGGCGATGTGATGGAGGCACTGCCTGCCGCCCTGTCCCGTATTGAGGGCAATGAAGTGGCGCTGGTTCTGCCTTACTACAAGAAAATCAAAGACAATCCTGCCTACGAAACCGAATGCCTGTCCTATTTCTGGATGGATCAGGGCTGGCGGCAGCAGTATGTGGGCGTCATGCGCCTGAAAAGCCGGAACGACGGTGTGCAGGTTTACTTCATCGATAATGACTATTACTTCGGTCACCGGGACGGTGCGCTCTATGGTTGCGGCGACGACAGTGAGCGCTATGCTTACTTCTCCAAGGCCTGCCTGTCCGGCCTTGCTGCCATTGGCTTTATTCCCGATGTGATGCAGTGCAATGACTGGCAGACAGCTCTGGTGCCCGTTATGCTCAATGCCCAGTTCCGGCACGCCTTCCCCAATACCCGAACCATGTATACGATCCACAATATCGAGTATCAGGGCTGGGCAAGCGGCGAATTTTTCGATCAGGTGCTGGCACTGCCGTATGATTACCGCAGCTGTCTGGATATGCACGGTCAGGTGAATATGATGAAGGGCGCTATTGAGTGCGCTGATCTGGTCACCACCGTGTCTGAGACCTACGCCCGGGAACTGATGTACCCCTATTATGCCCACGGACTGGACGGCGTGATCTCCAACGCCGCCTGGAAGCTGACCGGCATTACAAACGGCATCGATGTGGGCACATTCAACCCGGAGACGGACAAGGCAATTCCGGCGCATTATAATGCGGATACCTTCGTCCAGGGCAAGGCTGCCTGTAAAGCGGCACTCCAGCAGGAAGTGGGACTGCCCGTAAAACCCGATACTCCCCTGATGGTCATGGTCACCAGACTGGCCGGACACAAGGGCTTGGATCTTCTGTGCTACTGTGCCCGGAAGCTTCTGTGGGAAGAAGATTGCCAGCTTTTGATTCTGGGCAACGGTGAGGAGAAGTTTGAATACTTCTTCCGTCAGTTGCAGCAGGAGTTCCCGGATCGGGTGTCTGCTCAGATCATGTTCAAGCTGGACTTGGCTGCCCGGATATATGCCGGCGGCGATATCTACCTGATGCCCTCCAAGAGCGAGCCCTGCGGCCTGAGTCAGATGAATGCCATGCGCTATGGTACGGTGCCTGTGGTTCACGCTACCGGCGGCCTGCAGGACACGGTACCTCCTGTGGATGAGCACGGCTGTGGCGGCCTGGGCTTCACCTTCCAGAGCTACAATGCCGACGACTTTATGGAGGCTGTCCGCCGCTGCATCCACCTGTACCGGGACGACCGGGATGGCTTCCGCCGCCTGCAGTATACGGATATGTGCCAGGACTTCAGCTGGAATGTGCCTGCCCAGAAGTATATGGAGCTGTTCCATAGAATGTGCAGCTGGTAAAATGAAAAGCTCTCCTTCGGGAGAGCTTTTTCCTTGGCTTCGACGGAAAATCTGTTTTTTTGTATGTGCTAAAATGATGTGAACCAAATAAAGATGAGAAGTCGCCCTTGATG
>CAZJCA010000028.1:0-19294 GCA_964544505.1 uncultured Oscillospiraceae bacterium | reverse complement strand
CTCTGAAGTACAACGGCGGCGTTCCCAAGGCCGAGACCGGCAATGAGAACCTGGAGGCTCTGGAAAAGGGTCTGCCCAACCTGCTGCAGCATGTGGAGAACATCACCAAGGTTTACAAGCTGCCCTGCGTGGTTGCGATCAACCGTTTCCCCACCGACACTGAGGCTGAGCTGAAGCTCATCGAGACCAAGTGCCGTGAGCTGGGTGTCAATGTTGCTCTGAGCGAAGTTTGGGGCAAGGGCGGCGAAGGCGGCATTGAGCTGGCGAAGGAAGTTGTCCGTCTGTGCGAGCAGGAGAATGACTTCACCTTCTCTTACGAGCTGGATCTGTCCATCAAGGAGAAGATCGAGGCCATCGCTCAGAAGATCTACCATGCCGACGGCGTGACCTTCACTGCCAACGCTGAAAAGCAGATCAAGACGCTGACCGAGCTGGGCTACGACAAGATGCCCATCTGCATGGCTAAGACCCAGTACTCCTTCACCGACGACCAGACCAAGCTGGGCGCACCCCGTGGCTTCAACATCACTGTGCGCAACATCAAGGTTTCCGCCGGTGCCGGCTTCCTGGTTGCTCTGACCGGTGAGATCATGACCATGCCCGGCCTGCCCAAGGTTCCTGCTGCTGAGCGCATCGATGTGGACGAGACCGGTAAGATCTCCGGCCTGTTCTAATTCCCGATTTTCAAAAGCACAGGCGGCCCTCCGCCTGTGCTTTTCCCCAGTTAAAGACCAATTCATTTAGGAGAAACAAATTATGGATATGACAATGGAAAACTGCCGGAAGTTCGTGGAAGTTCTGGCCTCTGACGCTCCGGCTCCCGGTGGCGGCGGTGCAGCTGCCCTGGTGGGTGCCATCGGCACCGCTCTGGGCAACATGGTGGGCTCTCTGACCGTGGGCAAGAAGAAGTATGCCGAGGTGGAAGAGGAGATCATCGCGCTGAAAGCCAAGTGCGATGCTTTGCAGACGGAGCTTTTGAATCAGGTGGAAGCAGACGAAGTCAACTTCCTGCCTCTGGCAAAGGCTTACGGCATTCCCAAGGACGATCCCAACCGGGATAAGATCATGGAAGATGCCACCATCATCGCCTGCTCCACTCCCATGCACATCATGGAGCTGTGCTGCCAGGCCATTGAGTACATCGCTGTGTTCGCTGCCAAGGGCAGCCGCCTGGCTGTTTCCGATGCCGGCTGCGGTGCCGTGTGCTGTAAGGCAGCTTTGCAGGCAGCATCCCTCAATGTGTTTATCAACACCAAGAGCCTGAAAAATCGGGAAGTTGCTGAAGAAATGAACGCCAAGGCAAACGGTATGCTGAATAAGTACTGCGCCATGGCTGATGAGATTTTCAATACTGTTAAGGCCGGCTTCGGTCAGTAAAAGCGTCCCCTTCGGGGGTACCCTCCCCAGAGGGGAGGCACATTATGAATCATTGGAGGAAAAATAAAATGGCGAAACTGTTGCTGGGCAAGGAAGTTACCGATGCCCTGAATGCAAAATTGCAGGAGCGTACCGCCGCTCTGCGTGAAAAGGGCATTGTGCCCACTCTGGGTATCGTCCGTGTGGGCGAGAACCCCAGCGATCTGTCCTACGAGAAGGGCGCTACCAAGCGTGCCGAGCTGGTGGGCGTGGAAGTGAAGAACTACATTCTGCCTGAGGATGCCACCAAGGAGCAGGTGCTGGCTGTCATCGACGAGGTCAACGCAGATGCTTCTATCCACGGCGTTCTGATGTTCCGTCCTCTGCCCAAGCACCTGAAGAACGACCAGAATGAGATCTGCAACCGTCTGGATCCCAAGAAGGATGTGGACTGCATGACCCACATGAGCAACGCCGGTGTGTTTGAAGGCCTGAACGATCTGGGCTTCGCTCCCTGCACCCCCGCTGCCTGCATGGAAATCCTGGACTTCTACGGCATCGACTGCAAGGGTAAGTCCGCTGCGGTCATCGGTCGCTCTCTGGTTGTCGGTAAGCCTGCTGCCATGATGCTCATGGGCAAGAATGCCACCGTCACCGTCTGCCACACCAAGACCACCAATACTGCTGAGATCTGCCGCAATGCAGACATCATCGTTTCTGCTGCCGGTGTGCTCAACTCCCTGACTGCCGAGTATGTCCGTCCCGGTCAGGTGGTCATCGATGTGTCCATCAACTGGGATGCCAACAAGCCCAACGCCAAGGGCGGCCTGGGCGGTATCGCAGGCGATGCCAAGTTCGACGAGGTGGAGCCTATTGTCGAGGCCATTACCCCCGTTCCCGGCGGCGTTGGCTCTGTGACCACTTCTGTGCTGATGAAGCATGTGGTGGAAGCTGCCGAGCGCATCTAAAATACCGAGGATACAAAATGTCCTGTCCTACGGGACAGGACATTTTATCTTTTAATTGAGGGAATTGTTCAATGAAAAAGATCAAAAACCTGTCGGAAAGCAGCTTTTTGAAACTGTTTTTCGGATTTATCACCGCTTGCTTTTTGATCGCCGCCTTCTGCATGCCCGATCGGGCAACGCTGTTTGAAGGCTGGATCAAAATTCTTACCTCCACCTGTAAAGTCTCCACCAACTATTTCTATGTGGGCGGCTATGCAGCCACCTTCTTCAATATGGGTGTGGTGGGACTGTTCTGCCTGCTGCTGTTCTGCCTGCTGAAAGCCACCGCGAACAATGTTTCCACGCTGGCCTTTTTGCTGACGGTGGGCTTCGGCTCCTGGGGCATCAATCCCCTGAACATTCTGCCCACCATGCTGGGCGTGCTGCTGTACTGCGCCGTCAAGAGGGAGAAGGTCAGCGCCAATGTGAACGCCATGCTGTTTTCCACCGGTATTGCTCCTCTGATCTCCGATTTGCTGTTGCGTTATCCCCATGCAGAGGTGGTGGGCTTCAATCTGCTGGGCGCTGGTTTGGCGGTTCTTGTGGGACTGCTCATCGGCTTTTTCCTGCCGGCAGGTCTGGCGCATTCTCCCAAGGTGCACAAGGGCTTTGCCCTGTACAGTGCGGCACTGCCTGTGGGCATGACGGCGTTTTTCCTGAATGCTGCCCTGTATAAGACCATGGGCGTTACTCTGCCCGGTGCGCCGGATGCGGCAACCTTGCAGATAGCCAGCCGGATGACGGTGAACATTTTTTGCAGTGTTGTCTTTGGCCTTTGCGTTATTTTTGCCTTTATTTTGGGGTGCAGACCCAGAGACTACTGGATCCTGCTGAAAGACCCGGATCAGGTCACATCCTTTTCTTCCACTTATGGCAATCATGTGATGCTGATGAATGTGGGTATTTTCGGATTCATGATTTTGGGCTATTACAACCTGATCGGCGCAACCTTCAACGGTGTTACCTTCGGTGTGATCTTCTGCATGCTGGCCTGCTGCAATTCCGGTTCTCATCCGGCAAATGTCTGGCCCATCATGGCAGGCTATCTGGTGATGAGCCTGTTCTTTGGTGCGATCTCGCCGCTGTTTGGGGGCAATTTCACCAATAACATCAATGCCCAGGCCATTGTTGTGGGTCTGTGCTATGCCAACGGACTAAGCCCCATTGCCGATAAGTACGGCTGGCCCTGCGGTATGCTGGCAGCCGGACTGCATTATCTGCTGGTCACATCCGTGCCCAATCTGCACGGCGGCTACTGCCTGTATAACGGCGGCTTTACCGCTACCCTGATCTGCATGATGCTGGTGCCGGAACTGGAAAAGTTCTTCCACACCAAGCAGGAGCGCCGATTGGCAAAATCCGCAAAATAAAAGGAAAGTGCGCCGCAGCTGCGGCGCACTTTTTCGTTGCACCATCTGCTTTTCCGTGCTATAATAGCAAAAATGTTATTTCGTGGAGGCGGTTATGGCCCTGTTCGTTCGCAACGATAAAATCCCACTGGGATTATATATCCATATCCCTTTTTGTCGCAGCAAGTGCCAGTACTGCGACTTTTACTCCCTGCCGCAGAAGAGTGAAAAACTTATGGACGAGTATCTGCGTGCCATCTGTACCCACATCCGGGAAGCCGGGCCGTTGGCTCCCGGCTATCGGGTGGATACCATCTATTTTGGCGGCGGCACGCCCAGCTATTTTGGTGCAAATGGTCTGGCCACCATTATGAATACCATTCGCAAGTGTTTTGATGTGGATGCCAATGCGGAGATCACCTTTGAGGCAAACCCCGACTCTGTCACCCCCCGGCTTCTGCGGCGGCTGCGGGCAGAGGGGTTCAACCGGGTGAGTTTGGGCATTCAGTGCGACGACGATGCCATTTTGAAAGACATCGGTCGTCCCCATACCTATGCTCAGGCGGTGGAGGCGGTGCGGCTTATTCGCCGGGCAGGGTATAAAAATCTGTCCGTGGATCTGATGTATGGCCTGCCGGGGCAGAGCCTGGAAGGATGGAAGGATACCCTGCAAAATATGATCAAGCTGGATCCGGAGCATATCAGCTGCTATGGCCTGAAGCTGGAAGAGGGCACGCCGCTGTACCAGCGGCAGCAGGAGTGTGACCTGGCAGACGATGATCTGCAGGCAGATATGTACCTAGCAGCGGTGGAATTTCTGCGGTTGAAGGGCTATCGTCAGTACGAGATTTCCAATTTCGCCAAACGGGAAATGGCCTCCCGGCACAATCTGAAATACTGGACAGGAGGAGAATACCTGGGGTTTGGCCCGGATGCCAGCTCGGATTTTGCAGGCAGACGGTTTTCCAATGTCCGGGATATCCGAGCCTACATAGACGGTGTGACCAGGGGCGGTCAGGTGCTCCGGGAAAACGAGGAAATTTCCGTCCGGGATCGGGCAGGGGAATACCTGATCCTGCGGCTGCGCACCACCGCCGGCATCAGCAAAGAGGAGTACGAAAAAAAGTATTTGCTGGACTTTGCGCCTTTGGCAAGGATCCTGGACAGAGCCTGTCAGCGAAACCACGCCCTGTGCAATGGTCATGGTGGCTATCGGCTGACGGAGGAGGGATTTCTGGTGTCCAATTCCATTTTGTCCGATCTTCTGCTGGCGCAGGAGAGATCTGAACCGCTGGGCAAACGATTGTAAGCAAACAGCCCTCCTTTTGGGGAGGGCTGTTTTTTATAAAAAGGAAGGATTTACAAAATATTCACGCAATTCGACAAATTCCCTCTTGCAATTTGGCAAGGAATGGGATATACTAAGTTAGCACTCAGATGAAAAGAGTGCTAAAACCGTAAACAGAGCAGGGGGACATTCCAAACCTGCGCCGATTATATGATTTTGGAGGCATACACATGACATTCAAACGCATTATGGCAGACAATGTGCTGCTCAAGCAGAAAGAAGCCCAGGAGACCACCGCTTCCGGCATCATTCTGGCAACCACCAATAAGGAAAAGCCTGCTATCTATGAAGTGGTAGCCGCCGGCCCTGATGCAGCCGATCTGAAAACCGGTGATCTGGTGGTGGTCGGCAAGTTCGTCGGCAGCGAGATCAAGCTGGACGGCGTGGACTACAAGTTTGTGAAGCTGGAAGACATTCTGGCTGTTGTGGGCGAATAAGGAGGAAATATCATGGCAAAGATGATCGTTTATGGCGAGGATGCTCGTAAGAAGCTGCAATCCGGTATTGACCAGCTGGCTGATACCGTGAAAGTTACTCTGGGACCCAAGGGCCGCAATGTGGTGCTGGGCAAGAAGTATGGCGCACCGCTGATCACCAACGACGGCGTGACCATCGCCAAGGAGATCGAGCTGGAGGACGCTTTTGAGAACATGGGCGCACAGCTGATCCGTGAAGTGGCTACCAAGACCAACGATGTGGCTGGCGACGGCACCACCACCGCAACCGTGCTGGCACAGGCCATCACCAGAGAGGGCCTGAAGAACCTGAGCGCCGGTGCCAACCCCATCGTTATGCGCAAGGGCATTGAAAAGGCTGTGGAAGCCGCCGTGGAGGCCATCAAGGCAAACTCCGTTCCCGTGTCCGGCAGCGAAGACATTGCTCGTGTGGGTACCGTTTCCTCCGGCGATGAGTCCATCGGCCGTCTGATCGCCGAGGCTATGGAGAAGGTGGGCACCGAAGGTGTGATCACCATCGAGGAATCCAAGACCGCTGAGACCGGTCTGGAGGTCGTGGAAGGTATGCAGTTTGACCGGGGCTATATCTCCCCCTACATGGTCACCGATACCGACAAGATGGAAGCCGTTCTGGACGATGCCTATATCCTGATCACCGATAAGAAGATCTCTTCCATTCAGGAGATTTTGCCCATTCTGGAGCCTGTTGTGAAGGCCGGCAAGAAGATGATGATCATTGCCGAGGATGTGGAAGGCGACGCTCTGGCAACCCTGCTTGTCAACCGCCTGCGTGGCAACTTCAACTGCGTCTGCGTCAAGGCACCCGGCTTTGGCGACCGCCGGAAGGAAATGCTGCAGGATATCGCCGTGCTGACCGGCGGTACCGTCATTTCCAGCACCCTGAACATGGAGCTGACCGAAGCACAGCTGACCGATCTGGGTCGTGCCCGTCAGGTCATCGTCACCAAGGACAACACCACCATCGTCGATGGTGCAGGCAGCGCCGAGGATGTGAAGGCTCGTGCCCATCAGATCCGTGCAGCCATCGCTACCACCACTTCTGATTACGACCGTGAGAAGCTCCAGGAGCGTCTGGCAAAGCTGTCTGGCGGCGTGGCTGTCATCAAGGTTGGCGCTCAGACCGAGGTTGCCATGAAGGAGCAGAAGCTCCGTGTGGAGGATGCCCTGAACGCTACCCGTGCAGCAGTGGAGGAGGGCATTGTGGCCGGTGGCGGTACTGCCCAGGTCAATGCCATCGCTGCGGTCGAAAAGCTGATCGCAAAGCTCAGTGGCGACGAAAAGACCGGTGCAAAGATTATTGCCACCGCTCTGCAGGCACCTATCCGCCAGATCGCTGAGAACGCCGGTGTGGATGGCAGCGTCATCTATGAGAAGATCCGTTCTTCTCGTAAGGTGGGCTATGGCTACAATGCCTACACCGAGACCTTTGTAGACATGATCCCTGCCGGTATCGTGGACCCCACCAAGGTGACCCGTTCTTCTCTGGAAAATGCCGCATCCATCGCTTCCTGCGTGCTGACCACCGAATCTCTGGTGGCTGATAAGCCGGATCCTGCCGCTGATGCAGCCGCTGCTGCCGCAGCCGCTCAGGGCGGTATGTACTAAGATAATAAGTAAAAAGTGGGTTGCCATCGGCAACCCACTTTTTGCAGTTTTCAGTCAGAAAAAAGCGCCTCATCAAGCTCCTGGATATAGAAGAAAGTGTCGCAGTTCCAGTCTACCTCCAGCGTTTCGAAATAGACTCGGGTGCCATCATCGTAAGAGAGGGAGAGAAGATAATATTCACTGGTTTCTGCGGACTGATCTGCCCGCAGAATTGCATTGGAAGCATCACTCCACAGGTACTTAGCCAACTGGCTGAAGTGAGTTCGTGAAACTTCTTTTTCACCGATACAGACACGACCCAAATGGCTTATCCACTCTTCCGGGCTGTCAAACAGGGTCAAAAATTGGGGACAGCTGCCAAAATAGGGGGAAAGAGCCTTGTATGTGGCCTGGGTGCGGCTGATGTTATAGTTTCGGGTGACGGTCTGCCCATTTTTCAGCCGATAATGGATGGTGATACAGGTCATGTTGTTGTAGCTGGGTTCTGTGATGGCGGATTTGTGGGCTTCCAAAATGGACTGGATCTGGGTAGGATCCGTAATGGCGACATAGTCGCCCTTGTAGGTGCCGTTGTCGATGCGCTCCAACTGACGGTCGGTGAGGTAGCGGTCTGCCACCACCACCGACTCGACCCGGTTGGCCTTGGGCACATAGACTTCCAGCCCCAGAATGTCCACCGCCGCCAAAATCAGGATCAGAACACAGGACAGCACCAGTGCCCCCCACTTGATAAAAGTGGTTTTGTTAAAGATTTTTACCTTCCGTTGCAGCAGCATTTGCAGCAGGAAGAAACCGACGCTGATGCCCATGAACAGGAAAATGTATTCGGTATTTCTGGAGACGGAAAACAGGCGGAAGATCATGCCGCAGGCCAGACTGCCGAAAATGGAGATGGCCCAGCGGACAGGGGCGATGGCGGCGAAATCGCCGGCCACTTCCAAATGCCGCTTGCGGTACAGCAGTAGGGCGGCCACTGTCATGGCGATGCCGATGGCGGCGAGGATGAACAGATAGATCCAGCCGCTTTCAAAACCGCAGAAGGCGTAGGTAGCCGGGTAGTCGTAGGAGGTGTAAACAACATAACCATCGACATAATCTCCTGTAACGGGGAGTTGTGCACCGTTGGCGGTGGCATAGACCAGATCAATGGAAAAATACTCTGCGCCCATCAGCCGTATCACCGGGCAGAAGTAGTAAAACACGGTGGTGCTCAGGCGAACGCCGTAGAGGAAGGGAAGCACCAGTTCCTCCGTCATCCACAGCAGCTCCAAAGAGAACAGGTTGGCAAGAGCGTATACCAGAAGGGCGGCAAATTTATTGCCGGTGGACAGGCAGCAAAGGCTGGCAAGGCCAAAGAAGAACAGATACATCAGCATACTGCCGCCCAGCCACAGCAGCGCCACATACCACAGCGATTCCAGCATGGACATCAGGATCAATGCCAAAATCAAATTGGGCACCAGCGCCATCAGAATGCCGGCAAGAAAGTGGGTGCAAAACCAGCTTTCCCGGCGCAGGGGCATGGCGTGCAGGGCGTTGCACATTCTGGAATTAGACAGGTCGCCAAACAGCAGCAGCGCCACCACGATGGCATAGCCGCCGATGAGGAAGGGCATGCCTGAGGACAGGACACTGTGGATGCTGGAAGCAACGCTGCCGACATGGTTTCCGGCAAAAGTGGTACAGACCAGAAGACCGCAGATCAGATAGACGGCCCACACCGGCAAAAAACGGGTAATGTCCTTTTTCAGGACGGTGGCGTTACAGAACGATGTTTTTAACTTCATAGTTTACACCTCCCAGCTCGTAGATGAAGATCTCTTCCAGAGAAAGGGGAAGCAGATCGAAATAAACAGGGTCGCTTTTGGAAACCATCGCTTTTACTTCCTCCATGCCGCCCCGGACAATGAGGGTATGCAGCCGCCCGGAGGTGCTTTCGTGGAGAATCTCCAGTTCCTGCGGCGGAATGCCCACCATCTGCACCTTGGTCACAGAGCCCTGCATATCTGCAAGACTCTTTTCCAGCAGCAGATGCCCCTTGTCCATAATGCCCACATGGTCGCACACATCCTCCAGTTCCCGCAGGTTGTGGCTGGACACCAGCACCGTGGTCTCCCGTTGGGCCACATCGGAAAGCAGCAGACTCCAAACCTGACGGCGCATGACCGGATCCAGACCGTCCACCGGCTCATCCAAAATCAGCACATCCGGCTTGCAGCAGATGGCAAGGTGAAAGGCGGCTTGCTTCTGCATACCTTTGGAGAAGCGACGGATCTGCCCTTTTCGGGGCAGCTGGAACACTTCGTAAAGTTTTTGGAACAGGTCATCGTCAAAGTTTGGGTAGATACCCTTGTAAAATTTTCGCATTTCCTCCAGCGAGGCAGAGGGAAAGTAGAAAATATCGTCGGGAATGTAACCGATCCGCTGTTTGGCAGCGGGATTTTCAAAAATAGGGGCACCCTCCAGGGTGATTTCGCCGCAGTCCGGGCGGTAAACGCCGGTCAGATGGCGGATGGCGGTGGATTTGCCGGCACCGTTAGGGCCAACCAGACCGTAGACCGCTCCTTTGGGCACGGTGAGGGTCAGATCGTCCAAAGCCTTGAAACCGTCAAAGGTTTTGGTGACATTTTTCATTTCAAGCATGGTCAGTTCCTCCTTTTTGCAGTCGTTCGATCAGCATTTCTCGGCTGATCCCGGCGTTTTCCAGAGCGGTTGTCAATTTGTCGAAGTTTTCCAGCAGCGCCTGCTGCTCCAGTTGGGCATTCGCCGGAATGCCGTGAACAAAGCAGCCCTTGCCGGGGACGGTGGCGATCCAGCCGGACATTTCCAGTTCCCGATAGGCACGCTGGATGGTGTTGGGATTGATGGTCAGAATTTGTGCCAGCTCCCGGACGGAAGGCAGTTTGTCGCCGACCTGCAAAATGCCGGAGCGGATCTGCTCCCGGAAACCGTCTACGATTTGGGTGTAAATGGGTCTGGCATCCCGATAGTCCAGAAGTACCATAAAATACCTCCTTTTCTGTATGAAATGTATGAATTGTAATAGTACAGTTTGCGGATAAAAAACCGAAGCATTTCCCCAGGGGGTACCCTCCCCAGAGGGGAGGGTATTATTTTTTACACATTCGCCAGGCTGTTGACGGCCTCTTTCAGCCGCTCCATGGCCTCTTCCACCACGCTGCGGGGGCAGGCCAGCACCACACGCTGGAACAGGGCAGAGGCCTCGCCGAAAATGCTACCGGTATCCAGCCAGATCCGAGCCTTGTTCAAAATCAGATCATCCAGCTGCTCTTTGTTTAAGCCCAGAGCGGTACAGTCGATCCAGGCCACATAAGTGCTTTCCGGCTCTACCAGACGGATCTGGGGAAGATTTTCCTTCAAAAAGTCCCGAACATAGGCAAGGTTGCCCTGAATATAGGCCTTGCACTCTTCAAACCACTGCTCGCCGCCGTTGTAGGCGGCCTTGGTGGCGATAAAGCCCAGCATATTGGGCTCTCGGATGGCGGCGGCTTCCAGCTTGGCTTTGAAAGCGGCTCGAAGTTCCTCACCGGGAATGAAGATGTTGGATGTCCGCAGACCTGCCAGATTGAAGCTCTTGGAGGCGGCGGTGCATACCACCGTCCGATTCAGCCGATTGGGACAGGCTTTCAGGAAGGGGGTATGGGGATGACCGGGGTAGGAAAAGTCGCTGTGCAGTTCGTCGGATACCACGGTCAGGTCGTATTTTTCTGCCAGTGCGCCTACCTTTTGCAGCTCTTCCACTGTCCACACCCGTCCTACCGGATTGTGGGGATTGCACAGAAGCAGAAGCTTGACATCGTTGGACTGGATCTTTTGCTCCATGTCCTCAAAATTCATGGTGTATCGACCATCGTCGTAATTGAGGGGGCTGTCTACCAGCTTGCGGTCGTTTAGGCGGATCACATCATAGAAAGGATAGTACACCGGGCTCATCAGCAGCACAGCGTCGCCCGGGTTGGTGGCGCAGCGGACAGCAGCGGCAAGTCCGGCATCCGAACCGGGGGTGTGGACCATCCACTCCCACTGAATCTCCCAGTTGTGGCGGCGCAGGAACCAGCCGCGGACAGCCTGGAAATAGCTTTCGTCCACCAGACCGTAGCCGAAAATGCCAAATTTCACCGCTTCTGCCAGAGCATCCTGGACACACTGGGGCGCACGGAAGTCCATATCTGCCACCCACATGGGGATGGTATCCATGGGCAGGCCGTTTTTGGGGATGGAGTCGAATTTATTGCAGGCCGTGTTAAAACGGGGGATCTTCTCGTCAAAAATACTGGGCATAATCTTTTCCTTTCTGAAAAGTGTACTAGTACAGTTATGATACACTGGTTTATGGGGTTTGTCAATAGGAATTGGATGGAATACGCTTTTATTATAACCGGATCTCGGTAAAAAACGCAGGCGTATTCTTTACAGAACCATCCGGCGCAATGCCGGGAACGAATGGATAAGATCATATCCGCCATCGGGACATTGAGCGAAGATTTGGAAAATGTCAATACCTATAAAAAATTCCGTTCCATCGTCAACGATGTTCAGAATGAAATCCAGATGAAATCATAAAATGAGAACCGCCTCGCTTAGTTGCGAGGCGGTTTTGTTGGAGCTTGGCGGTTAGACAAGTGCAGCAGTGCCATCATGGAGCAGAGGAACACAGCCAAATACAGCGGCAGCAGCTTCATGGAGATGTGCTGCGCCAGCAGACCAAATACCGGCGGCATGAATGTGGAGCCGGTGTAGGCAAAGGCCATTTGTATGCCAATGATGGCCTGGGAGTTTTCTGCACCGAAGGAAACAGGGGTGGCATGGATGATGGAAGGATAGATTGGAGCGCACCCGAGACCGATCAAAATAAAGCCTGCAAAACGAAGAATATCCTTATCAATCGGCAACACCAGAAGCAGCACACCGCCCAGGGCAAGTACTGCACCCCAGCGGATCATCTTCCAATCACCCCAGCGGTTTGTCAAAAACCCGGAGAGAAATCGTCCAAGGGTCATGCCTAAGTAAAATAGTCCGCCTAAGGCCGCTGCGGTTTCCGCAGAAATGTGGCGCACCTGCACCAGATAGGAACTGGCCCACTGCATGACCGTGCTTTCAGCGGCACAGTAGCAGAAAAAGCCCAGCAGCATCGGCAAAACGCCGGGAATATTCACAGCGCCCCGGATGCCCAGGGGCTTGACCGTTTTTTCTGAAGCAGCGGACTTTTGGTGTATCTTCCACACCGGCAGGGTCAAAAGCAGGATCAGGCCGATGCCCAGCTGCAAAATCGCCACCAGACGATAGCCCAGATGCCAGGAGTGGTTGGTCAATGCGTAGGACATGATCGAAGGGCTGATGATGGTGCCCACGCCCCAAAAGCAGTGCAGCCAGCTCATGTGGCGAGCGTTGTAGTGCAGGGCAACATAGTTGTTCAGCGCTGCATCAATGGCACCGGCGCCCAGTCCGTAGGGGATCGCCCACAACAGGAACATCCAGAAAGCGGATACGGTGGAGAAGCCGAACAGCGCAGCTGCTGTGGTCAGTACGCTGACCACTACCACAGTGCGTGTGCCGAAGCGATTTACCATCCGCTCGGATAACAGACTGGACAAAATGGTGCTGCCGGAGATGATCATGGTCACAAGTCCCATGCTGCTCATGTCCACCGACATGGCCGGATAAATGGTAGGCCAGGCAGAGCCCAGCAGGGAGTCCGGCAGCCCCAGGCTGATAAAAGCCAGATAGATCAAAGAAAGTAAAAGCAGATACATCGTTGTCACTCAATTCAGTGGCACAAGAATGCCGTTTTCAATATTGTAGCGGCTATCGCTGCCGGGGGCGATGAATACCAAGTTCAGCCGCTTTTCGTCCATGGTGGCCTGCTCCCAGGCATTTTGAGCATTTTCCGGGGTGATGTTTTCCAGATACAGGCGGCAGCGGCCTTCCGGCAGGACGAAGCCGGGATCTTCGCTGGAGAAAGAAATGGTAAAATCTTCACCGGCGCAGGAACTCATCAGCTTTTGAGCCAGCTGGTTCAGTGTCGCGGTCTTATCTTCTTTAAAAGACAGGTCTTCCGTATCCGGGAAGCAGAAGTTTTGCAGGATCACCTCGTCAAAGCCCTTGGCCTTCAGTTCGCCCAGCACATCGATCAGATAGTTCTGGACGGTGTTGTTGCTGGGATCCAGCCAGTAGCCAAGACCGTAGTCGCCCTGATCGGAGTAGAGCTTTCCGGCGGTGGTGGTCAGGCCGCAGGCGCTGTTGTCCCAGACCAGAACGAAGTCCCGCAGAGAGGACATTCGGGCGATGACATACAGATCGCTTTCCGCCAGATAGTGAATCAGTTCGTTCATTTTTTTCATGTCATACAGGCCGGAAGTATGGTCGCCCACCTGAGTGGAGTAGTAGAAATAACCACGGTAGCCTTTGATATCCAGCATAACGGGAGTGCCCTCCGGCAGTGCTTCCAGCGCATCGAGGATGTCCTGAAGATCTTTTCCGTTCTTTTTCATCAGATCTTCTTCGGGGATATAGTAGCCGGATAGTTGCTGTAATCCCTCCAAAAAGGGACTTTCGTCGTAGCGGATGGTAACGGAGGGCAGAATCTGCGATGGCTGGGGCAGCTGTGCCTGTCCCTGGGTCTGGCGGTCAAAATTCAAAACGACGCCGTGATCGGTGTAGACCACGAACCGCTGCATCCACAAAAGCAGGCACAGAAGTGCTACCACCGTCAGGCCGATGACGGTAGCGACGACACAGGTGCTCCGGCGCAGGGTTTGACGGGTGCGGTAGGAAATACTCATGGCTTATCTCCTTTTTCCTTCCACACAGCGCCAGTCTTCTTTTGCATGGACATTGGTGACGGCGATGCCGGCGCTTTCCAGAGCGCAGAGCACATCGTTCAAGCGGCTGTCCAAAATGCCGGAGCAGATCAGGCGGGTGTTTTCGCCCAGAAAGTGAGGCAGTACAGGGGCAAGGCCGATGATCACATCTGCCACGATGTTGACCAGCACCAAATCGTAATGCTCTTTGGAAAGCTGCTCCATCATTTTCCTGTCTCCGGTGACATTGCCGGTCAGTGCGGTGAACGCAGGAGAAGAAAAGCCGTTGTAGCCGGCGTTTTCCCGGGCGATATCCTCAGCCTTGGGGTCAATGTCCACCCCCACCGCCGAGGATGCTCCCAGCCGCAGGGCGGCAATGGACAAAATGCCGCTGCCGCTGCCCAGGTCCAGACAGCGGAAACCGGGACGCACGGCCTTTTCCATGGCCTCCATTACCATCTGGGTGGAGGCGTGGGCGCCGGTGCCGAAGGTCAGGCCGGGATCTAAGATGATGGGGATACGACCACTGTCGTCGCTATGGGCCAGCCAGTAGGGCAATACCGTCAGGTTTTCTCCTACGGGCTGGGGGGGATAGTTGTCCTTCCAGCTTTCCGACCAGTCAGTTTCCGGCAGGGGGGCAACGGTCATTTCCAGAGGGCCGTAATCGTGATTTTGCCGCATTTTTTCCACCAATGCGGTCAGTTTCTGCATTCCGGCAGTGTCGGTCTCTTCCAGATATAGTTTAATGCAGGAAAGACCCTGCAATTTTTCTTGTAATTTTTCGTCAATGTAATCCCAATATTCCCGGTTTTCTTCCAGAAAAGTTTCAAATTCCTGCTGATCTTCCATGACAAGATCGGAAAAACCACCGGCGGTCAGGGCGGCGGCAGCATCTTCCATAGCGCCGCAGCGGGTGGAGAGGGAAATTTCAAGCCAGGCCATCGTATTCCTCCTTACATTTGTGCCATATTTTTCTGTTATCTATTGTAGCGCAAAAAGTTACGCATGGCAACTAAAAAGCCGCAAATTTTTGAAGATTGCTATTTTTCTCCTTTTGATGTATAATAGGAAAAGATATATGTTTAAGGAGAAATCCATGTTTGAAACCCTAGAACTTTTTCCCGGAATCGTCCTGCGCTGTATCCGTACAGACCGGTTTAAGCAGGGGGTGCTGGGTATCCAGTTTGTCAGGCCCATGTGCCGTGAGGAAGCGGCGCTCAACGCCCTGATCCCGGAAATACTGCTGCGTGGCTGCGAAAACGCTTCGGATCTGCGGAAGATCACCGCCCGTCTGGATGACCTGTATGGGGCGTCCGTCGGTGCGCAGGTGCGCCGGGTGGGAGATTACCAGACCATGGGCCTGGGCTGCCGCTTTATAGAAGATCGATTTGCCATGCCCGGTGACCGAGTGCTGGAGCCGATGGTGGAATTTATGGGGCAGTTGCTGTTCCATCCTGTTTCCGAAAACGGCGGTTTTTGCCGGGAATTTGTGCGTAGTGAAAAGAAAAATCTGATTTCTGCTCTGGAAGCCCAGCGTAACGACAAGCAGGCCTATGCTTCCGGGAAATTGCTGAAGATCATGTGCAAAGGGGATTCCTTTGCGGTGCCCCGTCTGGGAGAAATTGCCGATGTGCGGCGGATCACACCTGAAAAAGCCTATGCCCACTATCAGAAGGTGCTGGCAGAAAGCCCGGTGGAAATTTTCTATGTGGGTTCGGCTTCCGCTGAGCGTGTGGCGGCGCTGGTTCGGCGGATCTTCGAATCATCCCGGCGTAATTTGGCGGCACTGCCGCCCCAGACTGTCTTTGTGCCCGGAAAAAAATGCCGCCGCAGCGAGACCATGGAGGTGGCGCAGGCCAAGCTTGCAATGGGTTTTGTTACCCCCATTACCTATCAAGATCCCCGATTTGCCGCCATGCAGCTGTGCAACAGCATCTTTGGCTCCGGCATGACCAGCAAGCTGTTTGTCCAGGTTCGGGAAAAACGGTCTTTGTGTTATGCCATCGGCTCGGCTTACTATGGCTCCAAGGGGCTGCTAACTGTCCATGCCGGTATCGACACCGGCTGCTTCGACCAAACCAGAGAAGCAATTTTGGAACAGCTTTCTGCCTGCCAGCAGGGATATATCACCCAGCAGGAGCTGGATGCTGCCAAGGAAGCGGTGCTGTCCGGCCTGCGGGCTATTTACGATAGCCCCGGAGCCATGGAAAGCTTCTTTTCCACCACGGTCATCAGCGGCCTGAACCGCAGCCCGGAGCGTTATGCCGAAGAAATTCGGGCGGTGACTGTGGAGGATGTGGTGGCGGCGGCAAAAACGATCCACTTCCACAGCAGCTTTTTCCTGAAGGGGGCAGACCATGAATAAACAGTATTATCCTCGTCTGGACGAGACCCTCTATACCGAGATTTTGCCCAATGGACTGAAAGTGTTTGTCAATCGGAAGCCGGGCTTTACCAAAAAGCTCTGCTACTTTGCGGTGGATTTCGGCTCTGTCCATACAAAATTTACCTTTGAGAATAAAAAGTATCAGGTTCCGGCTGGAATTGCCCATTATCTGGAGCATAAAATGTTTGAACTTCCCGACCGGGATGTGACCGCCGAATTTGCGGCACTGGGGGTCAATGTCAATGCCTTCACCAGCTACGATATGACCGCCTATCACATTTCCTGTACGGAAAATTTTCCCCAGGCGCTGCATCTTTTGCTGGAATTTGTTTCTACGCCCTATTTTACAGCAGAAAGCGTGGCAAGGGAGCAGGGCATCATTGGTCAGGAAATTGGCATGAGCGAGGACGAGCCGGGTGGAAAAGTCTTTGAAAACCTTATGGAGGCGCTGTATGAAGAGCACCCCATCCGTGTACCGATTTTGGGCACGGTGGACTCCATTGCAACCATCACGCCGGAGCTTCTGGAAATTTGCCACCGGGCGTTCTACACGCCGGAAAATATGATGCTGTGTGTGGTGGGCGATGTGGACGAAGGGGAAGTTTGCCGCATTGCCCGGCAGGTGCTGGGAGATGAAAAGCGCCCTGCGGGAGAAAAAGATCCTCTGCCTCAGGAAGAAATGCGCTGCCATCGGACATACACCCAGCAGAATATGGAAGTTGCCATGCCCCTATTTTCCATGGCCATCAAGGCTACCTGTCCGGAAAAGGGAGAAGCGGCCATTCGCCGGGAACTGGTGGGCGATCTGGCGGCGGAAGCCCTGTTTGGAGAATCATCGGAGCTGTATATACGCCTGTATGAGCAGGGGTTGATCGATACCTCCTTTGGCGGCGGCTTCGACACGGTGGATGGCTGCGCCATGCTCTCCTGCAGCGGCGACAGTGACGATCCCCGGGCGGTGCAGGATGCGATCCTGTCACAGGCGGCGGTGCTGGGAAAAGAGGGAATATCGGAAGATGATTTCCTGCGGATGAAGCGCAGTGCCATGGGTCGCCGTATTCGGGATCTGGACAGCTTTGATGCCACCTGTTTCCGAATCTGTGCCTACGAAATGTCGGGATTTGACTATTTCCGCTTCCCGGAACTCTACGACAAGGTCAGTCGGGAGGAAATCCAAGAATTTATAGCCCAGGTGGTCAAGAAAGAAGCTTGCAGCCTGTCTGTTATTTATCCGATCAAGGAGGACGAAACACCATGACTTATACAAAAATCTCACTTTTTGGGATCGAGATGAATCCACCTCGTTCCATTGAAATCGGAAGCCTCAGCATCCACCTTTACGGCGTGATCATTGCCTGTGGTCTGCTGCTGGCTGTGTTCTACGGTTGCAAGCGGTGCAAAGAGTTTGGTTTTTCCAGCGACGATCTGACCGACGGCGTACTGTGCATTGTGCCTTTCGCCATTCTGTGCGCCCGACTGTACTATTGCATTTTTGAGTGGGACAGCTATAAAGCAAATCCCATTTCTGTGCTGTACATCTGGAACGGCGGTTTGGCTATCTATGGCGGTGTTATCGGCGCTGTGATCGGCGTGCTGGTGTTCTGCAAGGTGAAGAAAATCAAATTTGGCGCAGTTATGGATCTGGTGGCACTGGGCTTTTTGATCGGTCAGGCCATGGGTCGCTGGGGCAATTTCTTCAACCGGGAAGCCTTTGGCTCCGCCACAGAAAGCTTTATGAAGATGGGCCTGTTTAATCAGTGGACCCAGAGCTGGGAATACCACCATCCGACATTCCTGTATGAGTCGCTGTGGAATGTGGCAGGTTTTGTGCTGCTGCATTTCCTGTCGAAAAAGCGGCAATACGACGGTCAGATCGCCCTGGGCTATGCTGCCTGGTATGGTCTGGGTCGCACCTTCATCGAAGGTCTGCGTACGGACAGCCTCTACTGGGGAACTTTCCGGGTCAGCCAGATGCTGGCAGCCATCAGTTGCTTTGCAGCCGTGGGTGTGCTGATGTTCATGGCGTTCCGAAAGCACGATCCGGCGAAAATGCAGGTCAATCTGGTGGCGGTGAAAAATCAGCCTCAGGAAGAGCCCCAAGGTGCTTCCGGCATGGAGCCGCTGATCCTGGAAGATTTGGAAAAGACCGAGGAAAAATCCGAAACCTCTGGCGAAGAAGCATAATCGGAGGCCGCCCGACAGGGCGGCTTCTTTGGGTTACGGAAGTCTTTTTGCGATGGCGGCGTGGGTTTGCCAGCCCAGAGGACTGAGGAAGACCCACAGCAGGCTGTATATCAGGCAGATTTGACCCTGAAAGTTCATGGGCAGGCTTCGGTAGTCCCAGACCCGGAACTGACGATTGACCAGCAACCCCACCGCCAGTTCTCCGGCGGTGATACACACACCGCCCAAAACCGCTCGCAGGGGCAGGGGAACGGAGAGTTTGCCGATTTTGCCCAACAGTGAAAAACAACTGCCGCCTAACAGGAACATACTGCTGTGTGTTCGGCCTCTCCAGAGCAGTTCCAAGGCGCAGTAAGCCATGCCACCCAGGTAAAACAGAATGGAATTTTTCCAAATTTTCATATCAATTCACCTCTTTTGCATTATTCCCGAAAAAAATAAAATTTTTTCTTGACAAAATGAAAACTATCCTATATAATGACAAAGCTGATTTCGGCAAGCACCGAAATTATGACCACCCCATGGCGGCGTAACTCAGTTGGTAGAGTACCCGGTTCATACCCGGTCTGTCACCTGTTCAAGTCAGGTCGCCGCTACCAGGCCCGTTGGTCAAGCGGTTAAGACACCGCCCTTTCACGGCGGTAACATGGGTTCGATTCCCGTACGGGTCACCAAAAAAAGAAGACACCCTTTGGGTGTCTTCTTTTTCAGTCTGTCAAAAAACTTCCCAAAAGCTCCTGTATCTGGTATAATAAAGGAAAC
>CAZJCA010000027.1:0-19953 GCA_964544505.1 uncultured Oscillospiraceae bacterium | reverse complement strand
GCGGCTGGTGGCAGCAGCTGTTCGGCGAGTCCGAGGGCAAGGACGGCAAGGGCATTTTCCCTGTCACCGCTGAGTTTACCCCCGACCTGCACTCCCTGGGTCAGATGATCCAGCAGGGCGAGCGCAACATTTTCGAGACCATGGTTCGCTTCGATCCTCCTGCACGCCGGTGTATGGTTGGCTCCGACTGGAAAAACCTGGACGGTCTGGATTATCTGGAAGGCAGAAGCCTGGACTTCGTAGATGAGCAGGCATTCCAGGGCACTCTGGCTGCTCATGTAGATGGCGGCGTACCGGTCATCACCATGGATATGGGCGAGCTGAACGATGCAAAGCTGGGTGAAATGTTCTATTTCTTTGAACTGGCCTGCGGCGTTTCCGCTTATATGCTGGGTGTGAACCCCTTCAACCAGCCCGGTGTTGAGTTCTATAAGCGCAATATGTTCCATCTGCTGGGCAAGCCCGGTTATGAGCAACTGTAAAATTTTATCACAAAAGTGAAAATAGCTATTGCAAATTTCGTACATTACTGGTAAAATACACATAAGCCATTACGGCATAGCAAAGGAGGAATATCCTATGATTCGTGTTATTTTGGGCCTGAAGGGCTCCGGCAAGACCAAGAAGCTGATCGCATCCATCCAGGAAACTCTGGAACACGCCAAGGGCGATGTGGTCTGCATCGAGTACGGCAAGAAGCTGACCTATGATGTCAACTATAAGGTTCGCTTGGTTGATTCCCAGGAATATGCTATCACCAATGCTGATATGCTGAAGGGTTTCCTGAGCGGTCTGCACGCAGGCAACTTCGACATTACCAATGTGTTCATCGACAATCTGTATAAGACCATCGGCGCTGACAAGGCCGCAGCTGAAGAGTTCGTCAGCTGGTGTGCCGCTTTCGCTGCCGCTAACAATATGAACATCACCATCACCATCTCCGAAGACCCCGCCAACCTGTCCGACGAGGTTAAGAAGTACCTGTAAAAGCCTACATAATCCCCCTGCTGCGCTGGGCAGCAGGGGGATTTTTTGTTTAGTCCCCTTGGGTAACCGTCCATTTTTCAAAGTAACGCAAAAGTAACACCACATTTTTCCGCTTCTATGCTATAATGCAGGCAAAGGAAGTGACCCGAAATGGAAATGAAAGACAAACTGAAAAAATTGCGGCAGGAAAAAGGACTGACGCAAGCTCAACTGGCCGAGGCCCTTTTCGTCAGCCGAAGTACCGTCGCCAAATGGGAAAACGGTCTGGGTCTGCCCAACCCGGAATCCATGGAAGCGCTGAAAAATCTTTACGGTATCTCGCAGGAAGAAGTGTCCACCACAGCACCGGAAGAGGTGATCGTGGTTAAGAATAAAAAACTGCACCTGATTGGGCAGATCGTTTTCTGGGTGGTGGCGCTGGCACTTACCCTGCTGACCGCCATTTTGCCCTTCGCCATCCATAACGGCAGTTACGGTTTTACCTCTGCCATGGCTGCCGGCGTTTCTGAAGAAAGCACCTATATCGATACCGGTAATTATCGAATCTATTATTACACCTTCTCCGGTCAATGGGAGGACGGCACCCATTGGGAAATTTGCGGAAACACCATCACCGTCAAAAAGCATTTCTGGGGCTGGACAGTTGCAAAGAAAAATGAAGGTTACACTGTCCGAGTCATCACCAAAGATAATTATGTGGTAGGCAGACTCATCAGTATTGAAGGTAAAAACGGTTATTATAACATCATCAGCATCAACATATCCCCCACCTGCACCGATTTGGTCACACTTACAACGGTGCAGAGCCACGGCACGGAATACGAAGTTGAACAGGGCTTCTATTTCGTCACCCCAGAAGAAGTAAGTTCTTTTTCCGTTGGCGATCATTTTTATCGCATTGAGCCATAAAAACGGCGGTCTGGTTTCCCAGACCGCCCGTTTCACTTTATAACATTATTTTGCAGTAATGCGAATGGTTGCCGTAGGAATACCGGCGGCATCCGTACCGATGCTGACAATGGTCACCGTATATCCCAGTTCCATGCCATTATCCATCAAGCCCTCATAGAAAAATTCGCTGTATTCTTCTGCGCTGAAAGTGTCCCCGGCGTAGAACATATCCGCCGCCGTCAGTTTGGTGATCTCATTACTCAAATCGGTAAAGGTGTTCACTTTTCCGGACTGAATGACTTCAACATTATAGTATCCATTTTCTTTGCTATAATCATTGGCGTAATGAATGGTTCCAATGTCATAGATCGCCGTTTTTTCTGGATCGATCGCCGATGGGATCTCCATGGTACGCTTCTCCATGGTGGCATTGACATGGCTGATACGCACACCTGCCACCCCTTGCAGCCCATATCCGGCAGTATCATATATATTGACACCGTCATCGCTAAACAGGTCGATCATCACATATTCCCCAAAGGGGCCGCCGTATGTTGTCCCTGCCGTCGGCAGGAGGATCACATCCCCCGTCAGTGCCGAGGAACGGATGGTCAGCTCTATGGAGGTTCCGCTTTCCAGCCCTGTAACGATCTTGGGATCCATCCAGCCCACCGCCAGTTTGGAATAGGCATTCCAGTCGCCCACATTATCCGACTGCATATCAAAGCCACCAACGGCATTGATGCCGGAATATGTCACATCATAATAGTCAATAATGCCAAAATTATGAGAAAACTCATGGATCAGTGTACCGGTCTGTCCCCCCTCCAGAAAGCGCTGATTGATGGTCACAAAGCAGTTGATGCTGGGATCTTTTTGGGTACCAGCATAATCTCCGTAATAGCTGTGCCTGTAATGAACGGCGCCGCCATAGCTGTTGATTATGATTTCGTCAGTCTGCCCAACGCCCAGATTGATGATCATAACAGAATCCACATAGCCATTTCCGTCCTGGTCAAACTGGGCCCAATCCAAGCGGGGATATGTCTCTTTGACCCACATCAATATTTCATCGGCATAGTCCTTACTGGGCACGGTGAACTCCTGTTCCGCAAAGGCTTTGTCCGTATAATACCAGTCCGTCATAAAGGAATTGACCTTCAGCTTTCCATAGGAAGCAATGTCAAAATATTCGCTCAGCGAAAACACCCCATCGTCCGACACCGAATAATCGATCAGCTTTCCATCTGCCCCCATCACTCTGCCCAAAGCCTTTTGCAGCAACTGCAGTTGTGTCTTATTGGCCATTTCTACCTGATCTGCCCATACAACAGGGATCACCAGCGTATTTTTATTCCCGATGGCTGTGGGGAATGCAAAGGGAACCAGATCATTCATGGTGTTTGCGCCCTCAAATTTTGCCTGTATCGGCAATTCCAGATTTAGATCAAAATCTCCCAACCCAATTTCAAGCGTGGTACCTTTCTGCACCCGAGCTTTCTGCTTGTCCAGCACATTGCCGCTTGCATCTTTCAGGTTGCCAGCTGTGTAGAATTTACTGGGAACAAACTTGATCCAGTTTTCTAAATCGCTCTTATCCGCATCTTCCACATCCGGCTTCAGCAGCAGATAAAAACTATATTTTCCTGTCTCCGGGTCTGCAGCCGTTTCCTTGGACGGGTCGTATTGATCCCCCTCCATATAAGACCCGCTCATATCAACATCCATAGAAACATCCGTAATCGCCGTTACCTTCTCGGTTGGATCATAGCCCACCGTTAAGCTGGATACCACACAGCTTTCAGCATTATATATGTCTCCCCCAAAACAAATGTAATTGGGTTCAAAGTAGGCAACACTCAGGCCGTTTCCATTTTTCCAAACCCTAGGTGGCCAGTTGTACAGTCCATATGTATGCACATCTGTCGCTCGTTCTACACTGGTCTGATCTGCCCGGTATGTATAGCCATACCCCACTTCCAAATTGACATGATCTACGCCGGAAGCATCTGGCTGATACCGATCTGCATCTTTTACCTGTGCATAATAAATGTAGATCTTGCCCACCGCATCCAGCGAAACGATCTGGCTGCCGGGATTGATGGTAATTCCTTCTTTAGAAATAGAAATATTTGTTCCCTCAAATCGCACAACCGTTCCATCGCTCATGGTTGAGTTGAAAAATGTAGCATTGCCGTCCACAACGATACTGCTGTGGTCAATGCCGGCAACAATATCACTGCGCAGAGCAGTAGGTTGCGCCATCTTTTTTTCCGCCAGTTCATCCTGAGACAGCCTTCCGTCGTCCGGCTCTATGGGTTCCGTCGGCTCTATGGGTTCCGTCGGCTCTATGGGTTCCGTCGGCTCTGTGGGTTCCGTCGGCTCTGTGGGTTCCTCAGGCTGGCTGGACGGGTCAGTGGGCTTCTCCGTCCCCTTCGGCCCGGTTGTATGGATCATGCCACCAGTGGTCGTAGCTGCCTGATTGCTTACACAAGCAACCAGAGACATCAGCAGTGAAATGACCAATAACATGCCAAAAAACGATTTGATGTTCTTTCTTTTCATTAGATGTACTCCTTCATTGTCTAAAAATAGTGTCTCATTTTTAAAACTTTTTCCGGATCGTTTCATTGCCCCGGCGGATGGTTTCTTCCTCCACCGCCTTAGAAAGCCATCTTTCTTCCGTCTGGGCTCCATGGGGCACTGCCCATGCTCCGGCATCGCTGCCGCAGGCGATCAGGCCTCCCATATTTTCAAATCGACGGAGGTTTTCCATGCTGCTGTCCAGAATTCGGGCAACCGCTCCGTCGTCAAACCGTCCCTTGCCGATTAAGTTGCCGATGGCAGACAGAGTCGGCACCCACACCGTGCCCCTTTCTTTCATGGCACACAGGGCTTCTTCATCCAGATATGCCCCATGCTCCACACTGTCTACCCCAGCATCTGCCGCCGCTTCCACCGTCCGTGCACCATTGGCGTGTGCCATGACGGCGAACCCCTCCTCGTGAGCGATATGTACCAATTCCCGAATATCTTCCCCGGTCATTCCATTCTCGGAAAGCACCCCATATCGGTCAAAATCCATCAGCCCGGAGATCATGATTTTAACAAAATCACCCCCGGTTTCCCGGCGTTTTTTCACAATTTCTCCGTATTGGCGAAGGTTTTCATAAGTTTCTCCGATAAATGCCCCATAGTGTCCTTTTTTGCACAGGGGGGCAAGGGGCGTGCGGTAGGTGATGCCATACTCCCCAGCCAATGCTCTGGCTTTTTGCCCTACGCCCCAGCGGTCGCCACCGTCCCGGAGATAGGAATATCCCTTTTTCTGATAGTCGGCAAGTACCTGCCGGACGAAAGCTTCATCCGGCTTGATTTTATGCCTTCCGATGGCAGCTTTCCAGTCCGCCCCATCCAGCACCATGTGGATATGGCAATCCATATTCATATCAATTCTCCTCTTTCAGCCAATCCAGCGTCGTCTGGGCATAGATCGCCGCCCCAAGACAAAGCACATCCTCGTTAAATTCGATTTTGGGATTGTGCTGACCGTAACGCTTGTTCTCATCCTCCGGCCCGGCGCCCATCATATAATAGGCAGCGGGTACTTTCTGCGTGATCTGCGCAAAATCCTCCGATCCCATGCCGTGCGCACCACCCACCACACGCAGCTCCGGAGCAACTTCCCCAATGGCTTTGCGCACCGTGGCAGTCACCCGATCGTCAGTGACCACGGCGGCGCATTCGCTCAGTTTTTCCACCTGGCACTGACAGCGATAGGTAGCCGCCACCCCATTGGAAACCTCTTCTATGCGCTTAACCAGCCGCTGCCGCAGCTCCGGCTGAAAGGTGCGCAGGGTACCCTGCAATACCGCCCGTTCCGGGATCACATTGGCCACCTCTCCGGCGGTCAATTGCCCAATGGTCAGTACCGCTTCTTCTGTGCCGCCGATCTCCCGTGCGATCAGCGATTGCAGTGCCAGATACACCTGCACAGCAGCGTTAATGGGGTCGATCGCCGCTTCCGGCATAGATCCGTGTCCCCCACGGCCTGTCAAGGTGATTTGAAAACCGTCCACAGATGCCATGGCCTCTTTTCCGGTCATGACGATGCCAACGCCCATCATGGCGATCACATGCATGGCAAATGCCCCCTGCACATCCTCCAAAACGCCTGCTTTCACCGCCGCCTTTGCCCCTTGGAAGACCTCTTCTCCGGACTGGAACAGCAGCTTCACCCGACCCGGCAATTCCTTTTCATGGTCTTTCAGCAGTTTCGCCGCACCCAGCAGGATGGCACCGTGCAGATCGTGACCGCAACCGTGCATATTGCCGTTGGTGGAGCGGAAAGGAACATCCGCTTCCTCTTTTACAGGCAGGGCATCCACATCGCTGCGCAGCAGAAAGCACTTTTCTCCCTGCCCCAAAGTGGCCTCAATGCAGGAAATCTCCTCATAATAACGATAAGATATCCCCAGTTTATCCAGTTCATCCTTGATAAATTTCATCGTCTGGGGTAATGTCGTGCCCACTTCCGGCATTTGATGCAGCGCTCTGCGCCATGCCACCAGCTGGGACTGCAATTTCTCCGCTTCCTGACGAAATACATTTTCCATATTCCACACCTCGCCTTTAGCATAACCGCTTTTTGCTTATTGTATCATGCCCGGCACAAAAAGCAACAAAAAAGTGGGCACCGCACCTACCAGTTTCCCGTCCTGAATGATCGGACTGCCACTCACGAGTGATTGTCATTAGGGCCAATCGTTTTCAGATATCATACGCTACTATGAAACATTCCAATCATATGCTATAATACTGCTAATCAAAACAAATAGGAGGTATTACTATGTTTCAAACCAAGAAAAAGAAAATTCAGAAATATCTGAGTGAAAAAGCATTCGAACAATTCGAGCCTTTTGATGAATTATTGGAGGAGTATCTCTCTGGAAAAATGAAAGAAACGATAGCATACCTCGGTACGAAAAAAGTTGAGATTCATATTGACTGGCTCCCAAATCATCGCTGTATTGGTATACAGGGCGTATATGACGGGAACTATCTTGATCTGCAAATTGAACCCACTGAATTCAGTATCGGTTACGATTCAATTGAACCTGATGATCTCAACTATTATCCATTAAAAAGCAAGGAGCAGGTTTATACTGTTGTAAAGCAGACTTTTGGTATACAATGAGATGAATAAAGCCCACACCAAATCGGTGTGGGCTTTGCTTATGATGCCGCATCCAGCATATTTTCGATGAAAATTCCATATCCAGTCGTTGGGGCATTTACCAAAACATTGGTAAATGGATGATACCCGCTTTTTCCAATGGGCTTTATAACACATATTGTCTGTGTAATATCGACCATACGGTATATTGCACAACCCCCAAATACATGATACAATAAAAATCTATGAAAAAGCATGGATAATCGTCATAAGACAGTTAAATAAAATATTGTTTGGTTGGGGGATGAGATGTAATGAAAACAACATCAATTAATATCTTGAATCTGTGTGTACGATGCCATAATCATTGCAAGTATTGCCTTTTATCATGGGACGGAAAATGCTACGGTATTGAATACGAACGCAGTGTGATATATGTACGCAATTTTTATAATTGGTTGAAGATGACTCATAAAGGAATTAACTTCACATACTATTTTGGGTACTCTATGGATCATCCTGATTTACCAAACGCCATCAGATTTATGCAAGAAACAAACTCTCCGGGTGGCGAATTCTTACAATTCAATGGCATGCAAATGCGAACAGAAGATGAACTCAACGAACTGTTTACAAATATAAAAGAACTGGGAGTTAGATTGATCGATTTTACATTCTATGGCACAAAGGAATACCACGATAAGTTTGCCGGCAGAAAAGGCGACTTTGACCTAATGATGGATTCTATGAGAATTGCCTTAGAAAAAGGATTTAATGTTGAAGTTGGAATTCCAATCACAAAGGAAAACCTTTCCCAAATTGATGCATTGTTAAGCCAGCTCCCTCAAGACAAAATCAAAATCTTTATTTTTACGCCGCATTCCGGCGGACGGGGGATCAACTTGCTGGATGCCAAAATCACGATAGATGATTACGAAAAGTTGAGTTCCAATGCAAAAAGATACTTCAATCGAAGCAAGAACAAGACACCGGCAGAGTGGCTGCACAACAACGGGTCCATTCCCAAGTATAGAATTCTAACCTTATCTTTGCTCCCGTCAAACATTGGTTTTCTCGAACATCAGTCGTTTGAAGATACCTTAAAAAGTTTAGAAAAACTGGATGAAGATTATTATGATAAAATTCCGGATTTTCAAAGCTTGTTAGAAAGATACTCTCTGTCTGAAGACAAACACTTATATTCCAAGAAAGATTTATATATGTTATACCAAAAAAGATACATTGAAGATACGCGCATGAATATATTAGATATGACGGATGAAAGATTCTCAGGAAGTCTTAGATACTGAGAAAACCGTGTATTGCTTGATCCAGCCATTCAACGGCAATATCATCCAAACAACTGAATCCATCTTAATCCATATATAGATGTGCCATTGAGCTGAAAGTCTGCTCACCCAAATTTCGGTTTTGCCAGCATACTTTTTCCTTTCCTTTTTTGTTGTAACATAAAGCAGAAAAAATCAGCAAAAGAACGGTGGGGGCAAGCCCCCACCATAAGATTACCTCGCCGCATCCAGCATGTTTTCGATGAAAATTCCGTACCCGGTGGTGGGGTCATTTACCAAAACATGGGGGTCGCTTTACCGCCAGACCAAGGCCCCCTTGTGTAAAGGGGGCTGTCAGCGGAGCTGACTGGGGGATTGTATAACTCCGATATCTTGCAATCCCTCCGTCACGGCCTTGCCGTGCCACCTCCCTTTGCACAAGGGAGGCTTTTATCCTGCCGCAGCTAACATATTTTCGATAAAGATACCATACCCGGTGGTGGGGTCATTTACCAAAACATGGGTTACCGCTCCAATAAGCTTGCCATTTTGGATGATAGGGCTTCCCGACATACCCTGCACGATTCCCCCGGTGGTGGCAAGCAGGTCAGGGTCTGTGACCCGAATCATCAGATTGCGGCCGGTACTGCGGCTCTTTGGATAAATTTTGAGAATTTCCACAGAATATTCCCGAACCGTATTCCCCTCAATGGTGGAGCGGATGGTGGCAGAGCCAACCTGCACTTCCTCTGCGGTAGCCACTTCCATCATCTTCCCTGCCCAGCCGTTTTCTGCCGTACCGAAAACGCCTTGGGCTGTATTACCCATCAGCGTGCCGATCACATCCTTAGCATTGACCGCCCCTTGCAATTGCCCCGGATGCCCCACCTGTCCTTTGGTGACAGCTGCAACACGAGCCCTGTATGCAACTCCGGAAGCCATCTTCACCAGTTGTCCTGCCGGCGTGTTGACCCCATGTCCCAGCGTGCCAAACTGTCCGCTTTCCGGGTCATACCAGGTAACTGTGCCAATGCCCGTCACGCCCTGTTTGAGAAACACCCCTAGTTTCGGCCCATCGGCAGTGATCTCAGGTGCTAATTTTAATTCCTGATCTTTGCCCTGCCGCTGAACCTTCATGGAAATAGCCCCTTTGGAGGATTGCAGTGCCCGGCGCACATCCTCAGCGCAGCGGACGGTCTTGCCGTCGATCTTTAATATCTGATCGCCCACACATAGCCCGGCTTTCTGGGCAGCGCCGCCCAGTTCCATATCAAAAGCCGCCACGGTCACGGAATTGTCGGAAAGCTCCAGGCCGACCACCTGTCCCACTGCCATCAATTCCCGGGCAAAAGCCGGAATAGACAGCAAATTGAAACACAATAATAATGCAATGGTTATTTTTATGGTTTTTTTCATTTTCGCACCCCTTTCTCTGCCTTTTTAATATGCCATGACACCGGTCAATGTAACCGCTGAAAAAGTCGAAAAATCAGGAAGAAAATGGTCGCATTGTGACGATCCCTTCCTTTTACCCATTGACAAAGTAGGTAAATGGTGCTATATTACCTATGAAATTACTAGGTAAAACTCCATAGGAGGAAAAATATGCAAGTTTATGCCGATAACGCCGCCACCACTCGCATGAGTCAGACGGCAATTGATGCCATGATCCCCTGCTTCCAGGAGGTCTACGGCAACCCCTCTTCTCTTCACTCTGTGGGTCAGCGTGCCAAAGAAGTGCTGGAAGATTGCCGTGCAAGAGTTGCTGCCTGCCTGGGCTGCGAACCCAGAGAGATCTACTTCACCTCCGGCGGCAGCGAGGCGGACAATCAGGCCATTCTGACCGCCGCTAAAAACGGTGCAAAAAAGGGCAAAAAGCACATTATCTCCACCGCTTTTGAGCATCACGCCGTGCTGCATGTGCTGCAAAAGCTGGAAAAAGAAGGTTTTGAAGTCACCTATCTGGATGTGCGCCACAACCACAACATCACTGCCCAGCAGGTAAAAGACGCCATCCGTCCTGACACCTGTCTGGTGACCGTTATGTATGCCAACAACGAAATCGGCTCCATCCTGCCCATTGCTGAGATCGGCGCCATCTGCAAGGACGCCGGTGTCGTCTTCCACACGGATGCGGTTCAGGCCGTCGGCCATGTAGCCATCCATGTGAAAGAGCAGAACATCGATATGCTGAGCCTTTCCGCCCACAAGTTCCACGGCCCCAAGGGCATCGGTGCTCTATACTGCCGCCGTGGCATCCTGCTGCAAAACCTGATCGACGGCGGAGCACAGGAGCGTGGCAAGCGTGCCGGCACAGAAAACCTGGCTGCCATCTGCGGCATGACCGCCGCTTTGGAAGAAGCGGTTGCCCATCTGGAAGAAAACACTGTCAAGGTCTCTGCCCTCCGGGACAAGCTGATCGCCGGTCTTTCCCAGATCCCCCACAGCGCCCTCAACGGCGATCCGAACCACCGTCTGCCCAACAATGTCAGCTTCTGCTTTGAGGGCATCGAAGGCGAAAGTCTGCTGCTTCTGCTGGACATGAAGGGCGTGCAGGCCTCCTCCGGCTCTGCCTGTACCTCCGGCTCTCTGGATCCCAGCCATGTGCTGCTGGCCATCGGTCGTGTTCACGATGTTGCTCACGGCTCTCTGCGTCTGAGCCTCAGCGAGTACAACACCGAAGAAGAGATCGACCACATTTTGACCGTTGTTCCCCAGGTGGTTTCCTACCTTCGCAGCATCAGCCCCGTGTGGAGCGATCTGCAAGAAGGCAAGCGTGAATATATTCTTTAAAATTTAGGAGATAAACGATATGGCACTGTATAGCGAAAAAGTAATGGATCATTTTATGAATCCCCGCAATGTGGGCACCATCGAGGATGCCGACGGCGTAGGTGAAGTGGGCAACGCCAAGTGTGGCGACATTATGAAGATCTTCCTGAAAATCGAAGACGGCATTTTGAAGGATGTGAAGTTCCAGACCTTCGGCTGTGGCTCCGCCATCGCCTCTTCCTCCATGGCCACCGAAATGATCATCGGCAAGCCCATTGAAGAAGCGCTGGAGCTGACCAACAAGGCCGTTGCCGAGGCTCTGGACGGTCTGCCGGCACACAAGATGCACTGCTCCGTGCTGGCGGAAGAAGCCATCAAGAAGGCTCTGCAGGACTATTTCGACAAGAACGGTATTCCCTACGACAAGGAAAAGTTCAAGGAGATCGACCACGATGAACTGCACGAGCAGGTTCACGGCGAAGGCTAAGCCATGATCGTATCGACGAAAGGCCGCTACGCCCTGCGAGTGATGGTCTGCCTTGCCACCGGTCGTGACCGGGAGTACATCCCCTTAAAAGAGATCGCCGAGGCCGAGGGCATTTCCCAGAAATATCTGGAATCCATCATGTCCCTGCTGTCCAAGGGAAATCTGGTAGACGCCGTCCACGGTAAAGGCGGTGGCTACCGCCTGAATCGCAGCCCCGACCGCTACACCATCGGCAGCATTTTAAAGCTGACGGAAGGCTCTCTTGCCGCCGTCTCCTGCACCGCCAACGGGCCGGAAGGATGCTCCCGAGGAGAATGCTGCGAGGCAAAACCCATGTGGGATAAGCTGGATTCCATGATCAACGATTTCTTCGAGTCCATCACCCTTGCAGACCTGCTGAAAAAGGAATAAGCATCGCCGCTGTCAGCCTGACAGCGGCGATTTTTCTATGCGCCGAATATCCCTTGGAAAGCAGGCAGTGCTGCTAATTCTTTGACACGCTGTCCCTGCCATCCAGAAGATAGTAGAGTTTTCCTTATGCCAGATCGATCACGGTTTTCCCGGCTTTTCTGGCCTTTTGCGCAAACTTCGCCGCACCGCCCCACGAATGTGTGATGTAGGTGACGACAAAATCCGACCGTTTCAGCATCCAGTTATTCCGCCAGTCGATGGCATAGCGTGGGTGGATGGCTTCGATTCCCTCCGGCAGCATGGTATCGGAAGTATCCTCCCATCCTTTGGGCACATCCACAAGCACAACCCCATAACGAATTTGCGGATACTTCTGCTCCAACTGACGCAGTACGCCCCGAACGATGGCATCAAACCGCCCCTGATGACCCACATAAAAAGTGTCCACCCCATGATGTAAAATCAGATCCTCCACGACTCTTTGTACCTGCCCCCGAACCTCTTCCGGGCAATCCCTGTGTCCAAAGAATGTACAAGCTGACATAACAATCGCTCCTTTCGTGGGATATATCGCATATTATAGCACATTTCATTTAAATTTGCGATATGTCCCACACGATTTATCGCAAAGTTGGGTACAATTATTTGCGATAAATCACAAGGGAGGTAGGAAATGAACGCAAAAGAAGCCGTTGCAAAACGAATTTTGCAGCTTTGTGAAGAACGCAATATGGCTATCAACGCACTGGCAACTGTTTCCGGCGTTTCCCCTTCCACTATTTACAGTATGCTCAATGAGAAAAGCATGAACCCTGGTATCGTATCCATTAAGAAGCTCTGTGACGGTTTGGAAATCAGCATTCGAGAGTTCTTTGACAGTGACTTGTTCGATGGTCTGGAACAAGAGATTAAATAAATTGTGGGCGTGTTGCAAAATGCAACACGCCCATGCCTTCCCCTTTGGGGAAGGTGTCGCTGCCGTTAGGCAGTGACGGATGAGGTGGAGCAATCGATTTCTCCAAATCAAAGGCTTTGAACGCACCGGAGGACATTGATACCGTCATTTCCACCCCGGACGATCATTTTCGGGTGATCCATGGCTCGACAGCCGAAACACTGCGAACAATCGTCAACGACCAGCTGGCAAACTACAAATAACAAAAAATCAGCCCCGACGAATCGTCGGGGCTGAAATCATATCGAGTTGTTCAATTACCTTCTAAAAGTCCAGTTTGTACATTTCACTCTCATTTATAGGATTTGGGAGTATTGATTAAGCCAATTAAATAGTCTGCTGACAAATCGTAAAACTGACATAGCTTGACCAAATCCTCAATTTTCAGCTCTGCCCTACCTGCTTCGATATGATTATATCCCTGCTGCGATTTATTCAATATACATCCGATTTGAGCCTGTGTCAGATCTCTATCTTCTCTGATATTGCGAATTCTTATTCTATAATCCATAAACAGTCCCCCTTATGTAACCGGGGTTTATGGTAGCACACTCAAATTTTGAGTATTGACTTTTACTCAAAGATTGAGTATTCTATTATGTAGTAGGACACGATATGAGCCCTATAAAAACAATAAAGGGAGAGAGCGTATGGAAAACAGACATTATCTAATTACCAGATGTCCCCACTGTAACAGCGCTGATTTGACCGCTATCTATCAAAAACCACCGGAAAAACGAGGCCTTTTTGCATGGTGCTTCAAATGGAGTATTTTCGGTCTTATTAAGTATCTGCTGGGCATGCGCAAAGAGAACGAAAAAATTGCTCAAAACACTTATTGGCAGTGCAATCGATGCGGCGCAACCTTCGCAGACCAAAATATTGGGGGGTAATCTTATGAGTGAGCAGACAAATGCATTGGAAACAGTGCGTCAAGCACTTCCGGTCTTTCAGCAAATCAACGACCTGTATTTAGCCGCAGATAGTATTTACCAGCGAACTTCTTTGCACGATGCAACTTCTGAAGGCAAAGTCAGCAATTCAAAAGGTAAGGCTTTTGCCTGCACCTTTGCCACATGGATGGCACTGGATGTGTTATTATACCTTCTCGCCGCCATTTTCAAAACGCTCCCGGGTTTCATCCTGGTTCCTTATGTTATCGGCTCTATTATTTGCTGTATCGTAGTATACCGTAAAGTCATTCATTCTGCAAAGCAAAAGGTCCATAATGAAACCGATGCTTTGATTGCGCAGAACAAGCGCGATCTTGATTGTATATCCGAAGACATCTGCGAAATCTATCGAAACAACGAACAAATTATTTCTCAAATTCCCCGAGATTATCGCACATACGATGCCGTAAGCTATTTTGAACACCTATTGGAAAATGGTCATGCAGAAACCATGAAAGAAGCGCTTATTTTGTATGACGAATACCTCCACCGTCAAAGTATGCTTGTCGACAATCAGCGTATGATCCAGCAAAATATCCAGCAACGCCAAATGTTGGAGCAAATTGAGGCAACTACCAATTCCGCCGCCCGCAGTGCCAATGTTGCTGCTGCCTTCTCTATCGCTACTTTCTTGTCAATTAACGATCGTTATTGACACCCACTCTTATCCTCTCGCAATCGGCGTGAGTATATTCATAAAAAATCAGCCCCGACGAAAAGTCGGGGCTGAAATCATATCCAATTAGGAATTACTTACCGGCGTTGGCGATCTGAGCAGCCACTTCGTCAGCGAAGTTCTCTTCCTTCTTCTCGATGCCTTCGCCCTTCACATAGTGAATAGCGTTGACAAAGGTGACCTTGCCGCCCAGCTTCTTGGCAGCGTCAGCAATGTAGCCAGCCACATCGCCCTGGAACAGGTCGGAGCGGACGAAGTCCTGCTGCAGCAGGCAGATCTCCTTGAAGAAAGCAGCGATCTTGCCCTGAGCGATCTTTTCCTTGATCTGAGCGGGCTTGCTGGCCATCTTGGGATCGTTGTCCATCAGAGCGACCTGAACGGACATCTCGTGGTCAACATCTTCCTGAGGAACCATGCTCTTGTCCCAGTACTTGGGGTTCATAGCAGCGATCTGCATAGCCACATTCTTGCCGATCTCGGTAACATCAATGTCGCCTTCCACAGCCAGGTTCACCAGAACGCCGTGGCTGCCGCCCATGTGGACATAAGCAACGGAGGTGTTCTCAGCGAAACGGTCGAAGCGGCGGATCTGCATGTTCTCGCCGATGGACATAACCTTCTCCTGCATCACTTCGGTGACGGTCAGGTTGGTGCCGGGGTAGGTGCAAGCCTTCAGAGCTTCCACATCAGCAGGGTTCTCCTTAGCGACGATCACAGCCACATTCTTGACCAGATCAACGAAAGCCTCGGTCTTGGAAGCGAAGTCGGTCTCAGCGTTGACCTCAACCACAACGCCCACGCCGTCGATGACAGCAGCATAAGCCATGCCTTCAGCAGCAACACGGTCAGCCTTCTTAGCAGCCTTTGCCAGGCCCTTCTCACGCAGCCAGTCAACAGCCTTATCCATATCACCATCGGTAGCAGCCAGGGCAGCCTTGCAGTCCATCATGCCAACATTGGTCATTTCACGCAGTTTCTTAACATCTTGAGCAGTAAATGCCATTTTCGTTTCCTCCTATATCATTTGTGGAGCTGCCCACGAAATCCGTGGGCAGCAAAGAAATTACTCAGCAGCGGGAGCCTCGACAGCAGCCTCGGCATCCTGACCCTGACGGCCCTCGATGGCAGCGTTAGCCATAGCAGCGGCGATCAGACGGATAGCACGGATAGCGTCGTCGTTGCCGGGGATCACATAGTCGATTTCATCGGGGTCGCAGTTGGTGTCAACGATAGCCACGATGGGGATGTTCAGCTTCTTAGCCTCGGCGATAGCGTTGCGCTCCTTGCGGGGGTCAACGATGAACATAGCAGCGGGGATCTTCTTCATTTCCTTCACGCCGCCCAGGTACTTCTCCAGCTTTTCGATTTCAGCCTGGTGCTTGATGACTTCCTTCTTGGGCAGCATAGCGAAAGTGCCGTCCTCTTCCATCTTTCTCAGCTGAGCCAGACGGTCGATACGGGTACGCATGGTGCGGAAGTTGGTCAGCATGCCGCCCAGCCAACGGGCGTTGACATAGTAACCACCGCAGCGAGCAGCCTCTTCCTTGATAGCGTCCTGAGCCTGCTTCTTGGTGCCGACGAACAGGATGTTGCCGCCATTGGCGGAGGTGTCACGGACGAAGTTGTAAGCCTCCTCCAGCTTCTTCACGGTCTTCTGCAGGTCGATGATGTAGATACCGTTACGCTCGGTGTAGATGTAGGGAGCCATTTTGGGGTTCCAACGACGGGTCTGGTGACCGAAGTGAACACCGGCCTCCAGCAGTTGCTTCATAGATACGACAGCCATTTTAATTTTCTCCTTTTGTTTGTTCCTCCACCCCGATCATCCGAGCCGCCCGCCTTTCGGCACAGGAGCGACCCGTCCCCGGGTGTGTGGTGTAAAATATAGTCATGGGAAAATCCCACGCCGAACCATTATAGCGGAAAGATTTCAATAATGCAAGTATTTTTTCAAAAAAATTCTTAATTTATTCCACTTTTTTCAAAAAAGCCTGCGCTTTTCACAGCCAACGAGGTCGAAATCGGGGACGGCAACACTCATCGGGCTTGATATCCACCAGAATAATGTCCGGGCCGATCCGTTTGATACAGCCCCAGGGGATCACAAAATCATCTTTTCTGCCAAAGAGCCCGAAAAACCGGCATGGCCCGGGGACAATAATGCTTTTGACGCATCCTTCCGGTATTTCGATTTCCAGATCCCACACAAAGCCCAGCCGCCGTCCATCGGCTACGCAGATCACTTCTTTGCACCGCAGCTCCGACATTTTTGTAATCATGCCCATTCCTCCCACAGTTTTTTTACAACTTATGGTGAGAGGAATGGGATTATGCCTATTCAGGACACGCTGACCTGCTTGCGCATGGCGGCGATGGCTCCTTTTTCCAATCGGGACACCTGCGCCTGGGAGATTCCCAGCACCCCGGCTACCTCCATCTGGGTGCGGCCGTCATAAAACCGCAGAGACAGGATCTGTTTCTCCCGATCCCCCAGCATCCGAAAGGCATCCCGTAAGGCGATATGCTCCAACCAGGCACTTTCCGTGTTTTTATTATCCCGTACCTGATCCATAACCGTCAACGGATCTCCCCCGTCGGAGTATACCGGGTCATACAGACTCACCGGCGTGCAGATGGCATCCAGCGCCTGACTGACTTCTTCCGCAGGCAGCTCCAGTTCTCTGGAAATTTCATCCAAAGTCGGTTCTCTTCCCAGTCGCAATGCCATGGTCTCCTTACACTGCATCACCCGATAAGCCACATCCCGAATGGATCGGGACACCCGAATGGCACTGTTGTCCCGCAGATAACGCCGGACTTCCCCGGCGATCATAGGCACGCCATAAGTGGAAAAGCGGACCTGCTTGTCCGGGTCAAAGTTGGCAATGGCCTTCATCAAGCCAATGCAGCCCACCTGAAACAGGTCATCCGGGCTTTCCCCCCGTTTCTCAAATCGCTGGATAACGCTGAGCACCAGCCGCAGATTTCCCTCGATCAGTTGCTGCCGGGCATCATCGTCCCCCTGGCTGGCCTTTTTCAACAGGCCTTCCATTTGTGCCGCCGTCAATGTTTTCAGCCGTGCGGTATTCACACCGCAGATTTCTACCTTTCCCTGCATGGTGATCCTCCTGTAAAATGGATACTTCCATTATTTCCAGCCCAGGAAGAAAGATACATGCGCCGTCAGGTTTGTCGTTTTTTCACAAAAATTTCGACCGTATTCGTCATTCCACCTCCACCACCACTCCCCTCACAAGGAGAAAAACCAACCTTTTTCGACAATTTATCCCCCGGCTACCTTGGTAACGTAACACCACTTTTTTATTTTTTAAAACCGATTTATGCGAAAAATTATGCAGCATATTTTAGGGGGCGGTTTTTGCAAACTGGGGTTTTTGCTGTGGAAAACCCGAACTTTTCCACAATCTCCACAGACTTTTCCACAAGACTTTTCCACAGGTGGAATATTTCCGTTTATTCATTTTTAGTTCACATAACAACTCTTTCGTCAAATTTTGCGCTACCCAACTTTTCTCAACTTTGTAATAATCACAACAGTGCCTCTCTGCCCCAAAATTTTGGGACTTGACAGGGACTTTTCCTCTAAAAAAGCAGGGACACTAGAAATAAATCGAAAATTTTTTAAATTGGGGATTGATTTTATTGAAAAACCACGCTATAATGTGGAACTGTACGAACATTTGAAGAAAGGAGTTATAACGATGCCCAACATTAAGTCCTCTAAGAAGGATGTTATCCGTTCTAAAGTCGCTTACGAGAAGAACAAGGCCCAGAAGTCTGCTATGAAGACTGCCATCAAGAAGTTCGAAGCTGCTGTTGTCGCCGGTGACAAGGCTGTGGCTGCTGATTGCTACAAGCTGGCCGTTAAGGCTGTTGACCAGGCTGCTCTGGCAGGTCTGCTGCACAAGAACAATGCCGCTCGCAAGAAGAGCAGCATGACTCTGAAGCTGAACGCTATGGCCTAATGATCTCTCTGAAAATATCTCCCTCCCGTTTTTTCGGCAGGGAGTTTTTTCATGCTTTTTATGCGCTCCCCTTTTCCTCATTTATATAAGCTGCAACACAAATGAAAACTTCATTTAAAACTTTATTAACATTTTCCTCGGAACATTGCCAAATTTGGAGAAAAATGGTCACGACTTTTGGCATATTCACACTAATTTCAAATTTATAGTTGTAAGTTTCGCAGAAATGTTGTACAATATCCTATACAAAATTAAAATGCGATTTTATAGACTTTCACTTTTTCAGGAGGAAACTCTTTATGAAACCTATTGTATTAGTCATCATGGATGGCGTGGGCAAAGGCGACGGCGGCAGCGGTGATGCTGTCAAGGTAGCAGCCACCCCCACCCTGGACAAGCTGCTCTCCACCTGCCCCCATACTTACCTGAAGGCCCACGGCACTGCTGTCGGTCTTCCCTCTGACGAGGACATGGGTAACTCCGAGGTCGGTCACAACGCCCTCGGCTGTGGTCAGGTCTATTCTCAGGGTGCAAAGCTGGTAGGCGAGTCCATCGAAAACGGTACGCTTTACACTTCCGCCACCTGGCAGGATCTGATCTCCAACGCCAAGGACGGTCACGCCCTGCACTTTATGGGTCTGCTGTCCGACGGTAATGTTCACTCCAACATCAGCCATCTGATCGCTCTTTTGCGGCAGGCACACACTGAAGGCGTGAAGAAAGCTTACTGCCATATCCTGCTGGACGGCCGTGATGTGCCCGCCACCTCTGCTCTGGAGTATGTCGGTCAGCTGGAAGCCGTGCTGGCTGAGCTGAACACCGAAGGCTGCGACTACGCCATCGCCTCCGGCGGCGGCAGAATGCAGGTGACCATGGATCGCTACGAGGCCAACTGGGCCATGGTGGAACTGGGTTGGAGAACCCATGTGGAAGGCCAGGGTCGTCAGTTTGCTTCCGCTCAGGAAGCCATTGAGACCTACCGCAACGAGACCGGCTGCATCGATCAGGATCTGCCTGCTTTCGTGGTGGCTCGCAACGGTGCTCCTGTTGCCAAGATCGCCAATGGCGACAGCGTGATCCTCTTTAACTTCCGTGGCGACCGTGCCCAGGAAATTTCCCTGGCTTTTGACCGGAAGGACTTTGATAAGTTCGACCGTCCCGGCTATGAAGGTGTCAAGTTCGCCGGTATGCTGCAATACGACGGCGACCTGAATATCCCCGAGCACTATCTGGTGCAGCCCCCTGTCATTACCAACACACTGACCGAAGTGCTGTGCCAGGCAAATATCCACGAGTATGCGGTGTCCGAGACCCAGAAGTACGGCCATGTGACCTATTTCTGGAACGGCAACCGCTCCGGCAAGGTGGACGAG
>CAZJCA010000026.1:0-20099 GCA_964544505.1 uncultured Oscillospiraceae bacterium | reverse complement strand
GTTTCTCTGTATCTGCCAGCGTGTAAATTGCAGTGTTGGGCAGGGTATAATCCAGATGGATATGGGCTGTTGCCAGCTGCTCTTTGGACTTGCTCAGCAGCTCTTCCAAAAAAGCGCAGATCTGCACATATTCCATTCGGGTGCTTGTGGCTTCACAATAATAAACCGCATCAGACATATTGCTGACAATGCGCATGATCTGATGCAACCGACGGTTGAACTGAGCCATCTGCTCCGAATCTGCACCCTGGGGCAGCAGCTGGCTGGCGGTGGAGAGCATACCGGTCAGAGGATTGCGAAGCTCCCGGGCTGCCAAAGACAGGGCTCGCAGCTCTGCAAGGGCAGTTTGCTGTTCCAGCAGAAATAGCTGCCGGCCTTCGGCGGCAATGATGGTGGCTTCCAGTTTCTGCTCGCCAATGGAAAGTGTCAGATACAGGCAGCCTTCTTGCAGGGTTTTGTATTCTTCGCTTCCTGTGGACAGCAGAGGCAGGACCTCATCGCCCACATTCAGCAGATAGGTTTTTGCGGCCTGGTTGATCTGGCTGATTTTACCGTCAACCACATAGAATGCAGGGCGGAGGATCAGGTCAAGTTCGGGGATATATGGATTATGGGTTTCCATGTTCCACCTCCTCTGGCATAGGATGCACAAATAATAAAAAATTACCCCGGATCGTTCCGACAATAATCGTCTTATTCCTTATTTTAGCAAGGAAAGCTGAAAAACGCAAGAGAAATCCGTGGAAAGTGGTGAAATAATGTCGATTCATGAAGGCCACCGAAAAAGAATGATGCAGCGTTTCCGCACGGAAGGATTGGATCACTTTGATCAAGTGCAGGTGCTGGAGCTGTTGCTGTTTTATGCAGTCCCCCGGAAAGACACCAACGAGCTTGCCCATAGGCTGATCGACCGATTTGGCTCTGTGTCCAGAGTGATGGATGCGTCCATCCCGGAACTGATGAAAGTGCCGGGGGTGGGGGAATATGCCGCTACTTTCCTGCATCTGATGAAAGAAGCAGGCCGCTATTACCAGGTGGACAGCACCCAGAAAGGGGTGCAGATCAGGGATGTAGAGGATTGTGGCAGGTATCTGATGCCCTATTTTATCGGGCGACAGGTGGAGACCGTGTTTTTGCTCTGCCTCAATGCCAATTGCAATGTGATATCCTGCCGGGAAGTGGGAAAAGGAGAGATCAACTCCGCCATCATTTCTCCACGGAGTATTGTGGAGATCGCATTGGCAGAAAAGGCTTCCACCGTGGTGCTGGCGCACAACCATCCCAGCGGTGTGGCGCTGCCATCTCAAGAGGATGTGGTGGCAACACGGCGTTTGGCAGCAGCCCTGTCAACGGTGGATGTGGCGCTGTTTGATCATCTGATCATTGCAGATGATGATTATGTATCTTTGGCGCAGTCGGGACTGTATCGTCCCGGCGAGACCAACGCCTACTTATAAGGAGGCTGTATGGACAAGTTTCAACTGGTTTCAGAATATAAGCCTTCCGGCGATCAGCCGGAAGCCATTGAAAAACTGGTCAATGGTGTGTCTTGGGGATTACGGGAACAGACCTTATTGGGCGTGACCGGTTCCGGCAAGACCTTTACCATGGCTTCCGTTATTGAAAAACTGAACAGGCCGACTTTGGTGCTGGCGCACAATAAAACGCTGGCGGCTCAATTGTGTTCAGAATTTCGGGAGTTTTTCCCCAACAATGCGGTAGAGTATTTTATTTCCTACTACGATTACTATCAGCCGGAAGCATACATTGCCCACACGGATACCTATATCGAAAAGGATGCTTCCGTCAATGAGGAGATCGACCGACTGCGCCACAGCGCCACAGCAGCGCTGTTTGAGCGCCGGGATGTGATCGTGGTGTCCTCGGTCAGCTGCCTGTATGGTCTGGGTGACCCAATTGACTATAAAAGCATGGTGATTTCTCTGCGTGTGGGGCATGAATATCCGTTGGATGCGGTGCTTCAAAAGCTGACAGAAATTCGCTATGAGCGCAATGATATTGACTTTTCCAGAAATAAATTCCGTCTACGGGGCGATACTCTGGAAATTTACCCGGCCTATTGGTCGGGAAGAGCCATCCGGGTAGAGTTTTTTGGCGATGAAATCGATCGCATTTCGGAGATCAACGCCGTTTCCGGCATGACGGAGCGCTATGTGGATCATGTAGCCATCTATCCTGCCAGCCACTATGTGGCCTCCAAGGAAAAGCTCCACCGAGCCATGCTGGATATCCAGAAAGAATGCGACGAACAGGTGGAAAGATTCCGGGCAGAAAATAAGCTGATCGAAGCCCAGCGCATTGCCCAGCGTACCAACTATGATCTGGAAATGATGACGGAGATCGGCTTCTGCAACGGCATTGAAAACTATTCCAGAGTCATTCAGGGCCGTGCCCCGGGCACACCGCCTACGACGCTGCTGGACTATTTCCCCGATGATTTTCTCATGATCATTGACGAGAGCCATGTAACGCTGCCCCAGACCAGAGCCATGTTTGCTGGTGACCGTAGCCGAAAGGATGCCCTCGTCAACTACGGCTTCCGTCTGCCGTCGGCCTATGATAACCGACCGCTGACCTTTGATGAATTTGACAGCAAGATCAATCAGGTCATCTATGTTTCTGCCACCCCGGCAGAGTATGAGCGTACCCGTTCCGGGCAGATCGTCGAGCAGGTGATCCGTCCTACGGGCTTGCTGGACCCCATTGTTCAGGTGCGACCCATTGATGGTCAGATCGATGATCTGATTGGTGAGATCAACGCTCGTACCGCCCGTAATGAACGGGTGCTGGTGACAACGCTGACGAAGAAAATGGCAGAAGATCTGACGGTTTACCTGCAAAAAGCCGGTATTCGGGTGCGCTATATGCACTCGGACATTGGAGCCATGGAGCGAATGGAGATCCTGCGTGATCTGCGTATGGCAAAGTTCGATGTTCTGGTGGGCATCAATCTATTGCGAGAGGGTCTGGATTTGCCGGAAGTCAGCTTAGTGGCGATTTTGGATGCAGATAAGGAAGGGTTCCTGCGCAGCGAAACAAGCCTCATCCAGACCATCGGTCGAGCGGCGAGAAATGCCGATGGCCTGGTCATTATGTATGCAGATAATATCACGCCTTCCATGCGTGCAGCTCTGGACGAGACTGCTCGCCGCCGGGAAATTCAGAATGCCTATAATGAAGCCCACGGCATTGTGCCCAAGACCATTATCAAGTCTGTCCGTGATCTGATCGAGATATCGTCGCCTACTGCCGAGCGCAAAGGGCGCAGCGGCCTAAAGATGACGAAGGCGGAGAAGGAAAAAGAAATTGCCCGTCTGGAAAAGCAGATGAAGGAAGCAGCCAAGATGATGGAATACGAATATGCAGCAGTGCTGCGAGACCAGATCATCGAACTGCGTGGGAACGGCATTTAAGCCAGTATATGAAAAATCCGGACCATTGGTCCGGATTTTTGTTATTGAGGAATGGTTCCGCGGGTGGAGTTCAGCAGTTCCGAGGTGTCCAGAATGTCTTTAAACCATTTTGCGTTGTGGTACAAGGTAGTGCCACTAACGATCAGGCGGCTATGACGGACATACTGGCTTCCTGTCTCACAGGACAGGAAGGGGGCGCTGCCTAGGAAGAAACGGTAGCCGTTTTCATATAGCACATCGAACTTTTCGTTGTTTTTATAATTGGTGCCAATATCGGCCTCCTGTGCAAATACCAAAATGTCGGTCTGACCAATGATGGAGGCAATATTTTTCTGCCACAACTGAATATCCTTCTGGATTTCCTGGGCACTGTGGGTGCTGTAACTGATGTTGTTGTAAGTATAGCAGGCAAGGGTATAGCCGGCATCACGCAGGGCTTTGGCCAAAGCTTTGGCATCATCCTGTTCTTTGGCTAAGGCATCGGAAGTCAGATCTTCCGAGGTGATTCGATAGCCGAAAATGCCATCGTATCCGGAGAAAGCCAGCACAGCACGAGCACCCTGGTAGGAAAAACCGGGGTTTTTCTGGATGAAGTTTTCCAAAATGGGCACAAAGTCATAGTTGCCGATGACGGTAGAGCCGCTGGAAGCGCTCATTTCGTTGTAGAAACCGTCCTTGCCGTAGCACAGCTTGCTGGCAAAGGCGTGGCTTTCTGCCATGTAATTGTAGTAATTACAGTGGGTTTGAGTCAGAAGAATGGGCTTTTTATCGGCAGGGAGCAGAATCTCCTTTTCAACATATTCTTTGCTGCTTTCCTCATAGGTGTACAGGTCGGAAAGATCCACCAGAACATAATCGTTTTCATAGAGCTGTTGTAGAATGACACTAAATTCTGTGGTGGTAATAAAGTTCCGGTTGTAGCGATTGTTGCCGCTTTGACCATAGGTCTTATCTGCCAAGGCAGACTTCAAATCAGCGATCAAGGTGTGGAAGGATAGGTTGGGAACCTGATCGGCTTTCCAGGAAACCATGTTCTTTTTAACGATGGTATAAGACTCAATGGCTTCCTTGATTTTGGGGAAATCCTCCAGATCGCCTTCAAAGCTGTTCAGTAACTTTAGTGCACCGTCATAATCATAGGACAAAGCCAATGTTTCCGCTTTGGAAAGAAGCTTTTTTGCTGCCTGTTCCATCTGCGCTTGATTGTCCAGAGAGGGACCGCCGGAATTGCTGGGGTCATTGGTGCCGGAGGCAACAGCCACGATGACGGCGATTACTGCCAAAACTGCCACTGCAATGATCAAAAAAGGAAGATAAGTCTCCCGAAATATTTGTGATTTGGTCCGCCTTCTACGACGGGGATTGACAGGACGATCATCCTGTCTAGGCTGGGTATCCATATTCAGCCCTACCTTTCCTAATAAAAATGCAAGTATATTGTACATTAAAAAGGGTGAAAAAGCAAGGGGTTTCTTTTGTTTGACCCTAAAAGCGATAAAAACATGTTTTTCTTGCATTTAATAAAAAAATGGGGTATGATAGGTAGAAAAGAAAGCTGCATGAGCAGTTGAAAACAGGAGCGTTTTATGGAAAAAATAACCAGCTTCACCATTGATCACATTTTGCTTCAGCCAGGGCTGTATGTGTCTCGCCGTGATTCTGTGGGTGCGGAAACGGTCACCACATTTGACTTGCGGCTGACATCCCCCAACGAAGAGCCGGTGATGAATACCGCAGAGGTGCACACCATAGAGCACTTGGCGGCGACTTATCTTCGTAATGAGCCGAATTGGAAAGAAAAGGTGCTGTACTTTGGCCCCATGGGTTGCCGCACCGGCTTTTATTTGCTGATGAAAGGTGATCTTTCCAGCTGTGAGGTGCTGCCTTTGGTCAGAGATTGCTTTCGTTTTATTGCAGAATTTGACGGAGATGTGCCCGGTGCATCCGCCAAGGACTGCGGCAATTATCTGGATATGAATTTGCCTATGGCAAAATTCTGGGGTAGGAAATATGCTGCACTGCTGGAAACGGCAGATGACAGCCGCCTGGTATACCCGGGGTAAGGAGAAAATATGAAAAAACTTGGAATTATCGGCGCAATGGTCGTGGAAGTGGAAACTTTAAAGGAAAGAATGCAGGAAAAGACCGTTGCAATTATCGCCGGCATGGAGTTCTGTGAGGGCGTTTTGGAAGGGCTGCCTGCTGTCGTGGTTCAGTGCGGCGTGGGCAAGGTCAATGCTGCTATGTGCGCCCAGATCCTGTGCAGCAACTACGGCGTGACCCATCTGGTGAATACCGGCATTGCAGGCTCTTTGTGCAATGACTTGGATGTGGGGGACCTTTTGGTCAGCCAGGATGCTATCTACCATGACTTTGACTGCACCGCTTTTGAATATCCCCACTGCAAAGTCCCGGGTATGGATGTGATCGCATTTCCGGCAGATGAGGCCATGATCGAGCTGGCAGTGACCGCTGCGGAAGAAGTTCATCCCGGTCATATTAAATTGGGGCGGGTGGCTACCGGCGATCAGTTTGTTTGCACCCGGGAGCAGAAGGATACGATCATTGCCCTAACCGATGGTCTGTGCACAGAAATGGAGGGCGGTGCCATTGCCCACACCGCTTACCGCAATGGTGTGCCTTTTGTGATCCTGCGTGCCATTTCTGACAAGGCGGACGAAGAGGCGGATATGGATTATCCCACCTTTGAGAAGCTGTCGGCTCACCGCTGTGCGGCGGTGACCTGTCGGTTGGCGGGCTTGTTGCAAAAGTAAAAAAGAAACAGCTGGCACGAATGCCAGCTGTTTTGCTTATTTCAGGGAGTACTTACCGTCCTCACAGGTGAGAGTAGTGGAATAGAAGGCGGTCAGCGCCTCTTCCATATAGATGGCATCTTTAGTGCCGGCAGTTTCAAAGCTGGAGTGCATAGCCAGCTGAGGCAGACCGATATCGGCACTGGGAACGGATACATGGGTCAGGGAAATGTTACCCAGGGTAGAACCGCCTGCCAAATCTGCCCGGTTGCAGTAGGTTTGTACCGGCACATTTGCTTTGCCGCAGATCTTGCGGAAGATAGCGGCAGAGACACCATCGGTGGTGTAGCGCTGGTTGGCGTTGAATTTCAAAACCACGCCGCCGTTGACCACAGGAGCGTTGTTGGGATCAGCAAATTCCGGGTGGTTGGGGTGGATGGCGTGGGCATTGTCGGCAGAGAGCATGAAGCTCTGTGCCAGCATTTGATTTTTGTTCAGATCCAGTGCTGTGCAGATCCGTTCCAGCACCACCTCCAGCAGGTCGGAGTCCGCACCCTGCAGGGAGGAAGATCCTACCTCTTCGTTGTCGAATACGCAAAGAACAGGCATGTTCTCGCTTTCGGAAGCCTTCAGGAAGCCTTGAGTGCAGCACCAGGCGCAGGCCAGATCATCCAGTGCGGCAGAGGAGATAAATTCCTCGTCGCAGCCCCAAACAGAGGCCTTTTGGCGAATATACAGGCTCAAATCGTGCCCCAAAACTGTTCCACCGGCAGCTTCTTCCAGAAGTTTGGCGAACTTGCCGACAGCTTCCTTGCCGGAGAACAGGGGCAGCATATCACTGGCAGGATTCCACTTGTAGCCGTCGTTGGCCTGACGGTTCATGTGGATGGCCACATTGGGGATGAGAAGCAGATCCCGGTCGATATTGACAAGCTTTGTTTCAACGCCGTTTTCGGTCTCCACCAATACACGGCCTGCAATGGACAAAGGCCGATCAAGCCATGTGGACATCAGCATACCGCCGTAGCGCTCCACAGCCAGACGGATATAGGCATTTTTCAGTTCCGGATTTTCCTTGACCTTGAAGCCGGGACGGTCGGAGTGGCTGGCGGTCAGCAGAAAGCCCTTGGGGGCAGCGTTGGGTACACGAAAAGCAATCAATGCTGTGTCGTTTCGCATCATGTAATACTTGCCGCCGGGCAGCAAATTCCATTGATCTTTTTCCGACAGGAGGGCATAGCCCTCCTGTTTCAGTTTTTCGGAAAGGGCGGCAATGGCGTGATAGCTACTGACGGATTTGTCCAGAAAGCTTGCCAGTGCGGAAATTCTGTTGTCCATTTTTATTCCTCCACCAGAGCGCAGAACAGGTCGATCTGATCGGCGATGGTCTGCAATGCTCCACGCCAGAATTCTTTGTTGGTCAGGTCAATGTCGGCAACTTTTGCAGTGTCTTCCGCAGTGGCGATGCAGGTGGTGTACAGCAGTTTCTTATACTTGGGTACAAATGCTGCACCTTCCTTTTCGTACTGAGCGTACAGACCACGGGCAAACAGGCCGCCAAAGGCATAGGGGAAGTTATAGTAGGTGGGGCCATAGTAGTGGCTCTTGCACACCCACATATAAGGATGCATCACATCCTGATCCAGACCGTCGCCGTAGGACTGCTTCTGAGCTTCTGTCATAAACTGGCACAGCTGATCGGCGTTCATGAACATCTGGCTGCGGTTGTCGAAAACCATTTTCTCAAAACGGAAACGGGAGTAAATATCGCAGATGATCTGGGTGGCATCCTGCAGCTGGGACTCGATGAGAGCAATTTTCTCGGCCTTATCTGCCGCTTTGCTGATGGCAGAAGCCATGACCACGCATTCGTTGAAGGTAGAGGCGGTTTCTGCCAAAGGCATGGAGTAGTCGTGGTTCAGGGGACGGTGATCTTTGATGCACTGGTTGTGGAAAGCGTGCCCCAATTCGTGAGCCAGGGTGACTACATCTGTAAATAGACCGTCGAAATTGGTCAAAATACGGCTCTCTCCCAGGCATTCCACACCGGCACAGAAGGCACCGCCGGATTTGCCATCTCTGGGATAGAAGTCGATCCAGGCATTGTCGAAGGCGGTAGCAATCATTTGAGATTCTTCTTCGTCAAATTCTGCAAAAAGATTTACGAGGTAATCTCTGGAGGATTGGGCGGTGAACTTGGTAGAGGATTTACCCATGGGCGCAAACAGGTCATACCAGGGCAGACCGTTCTCATGTCCCAGCGCCTTGCCCTTGGCACGCAGATACTGCCAGAATTTGGGCAAATATTCATCCATGGCGCTCAGCATGGCATCCAGGGTTTCCTGCTTCATGTCGGACTGCTTCAAGGTGCGCTCCAAAGGAGAAGCGTAGCCACGGAGCTGACAGTCGGAAATGGTTTCCAGCTTAATGGAGTTGAGAGCGTAGGCAACGGCATCCTTAATGCGGTCGTAGCAGGCCAGTTCAGCCTCATAAGCAGTTTTTCTGACCGCAGGATCGGCATCGTATGCCAGATTGCGGATGGCAGAGAGATTGGTAATGCTGCCATTGTATTCCACCGGCACAGTGCTGGTCAAATACTGCTGCATATCCGCCCAGGCATCGCAGCCGGACAGACTCATCTTTGCCATGATCTCTTCGCCCAAACCGGGAAGCAGATAGCGGCTGGAGTCTGCCAGATTTTTGAAGAGGAAAGTATAGTCTCGCAGATTTTCGTCATTTGCGACAATTTCCTGCAGATCGTCGATTTTAGAAGCCCAGTCCTTCCAGGAGGCCAAAGGCGCAGCTACGCCGCTGTACAGCTGCATGATCTGACCAACCCGAGAACCGGCTTCGCTGTTGCGGGTGTCCGCAGCCTGACGCAGGGATGCGTAGCCAGCCAGTTTTCCAAAAAGCTCTGTAAACTGTTCCTGAAGACGAATGCCCTGAGTCAAACCCTCAATGGGGGACAGTGCAGACAGGGAGTCGCTGAAAGCGACAATTTCCGTCACCATGTTCTCCAGTGTTTTCATATCTGCTTCAAAAGCAGGATCGTCAAAGCCCTTATAAATGGGATCCAAATTCCAGATTTCGTTCATGTTTTTGCCCCTTTCAAAGTTTCTTTGTCCATTGTACACGATTTTTATGCTGCCGTCAACCGAAGACATGGGCATTTGGGAGAAATGTAATTTTTGGTTATTCCTTGTCGAAAAGTATCGAAAAGTTTTAAAATACATTAAAACCAACTGCAAAATGTCGATTTCGGACGAGTGAAAGTTCTGGTTTTAGCTTGCAAAATGAGGTTTATTGTGCTAGGATAATCCTGTCGTTTCCGGGGAATTTCCCAGGGCAGAAAAGCTACGGACAGGAGAGTTAATTGTATGGAAAATATGACTACCGTTTTTATTGCAGACAGCACAGAAGAGTTTTGCAATCTTTTGGCAAATACCTTGCAGCGTTCGGACAAGTTTCAGGTGGTGGGATGTGCCAATGATGGCGAACAGGCGTTGCGCCGGATTTTGGAGCTGAAACCCCAGATCCTGGTGCTGGATCTGATGCTTGCCAAGCGGGATGGCATCAGCATTTTGAAAGCATTGGCGTCGGCGGAGCGGAAGCCGGCGGTGTTGGTTACATCCGGGTTTGTCACAGAGTATGTGGCAGCGACGGCTGCCAATCTGGGGGCTCGGTATTTGATGCTGAAACCCTGCGATATGGAGGCATTGGTGGAGCGACTGGAAGAAATTCGGGGCGGAGAGGCCAAGAAAAATATGGGGCTGCGCCGCAACGATAAGACCGATATTGAGGCCATGGTCACAAGCATCATCCACGAGATCGGCGTTCCGGCTCATATCAAGGGCTACCAGTATTTGAGAGAGGCGATCATCATTGCCGTCAATGACATGGATGTGATCAACGCCATTACAAAGGTATTGTACCCTCAGGTGGCGAAGACATTCCAGACCACCCCCAGCCGGGTGGAGCGAGCCATTCGCCATGCCATTGAAGTGGCCTGGGATCGGGGGGATCTGGATACCTTGCAGCGGTTCTTTGGATACACGGTGTCCAACACCAAGGGAAAACCGACCAATTCCGAGTTTATTGCCTTGATCGCTGACAAACTGCAGCTGCAGCTGAAAGGCGCCGATGCGGCTAGATTATAATAAAATGCTCCCCTTATGAACAAGGGGAGCGTTTTTGTCGAGGATGGGGAAAGTGTGTTTTCCCTCTCAGACCGAAATCAAAGATTTCGGCCAGCTCTCCCAGAGGGAGAGCCTTATGTCTTCTCCTATGGGGAAGGTACCGCCATCAAGGGCGGTGACGGATGAGGAAAACGGGTGGAGATTTCTCCACCCGTTTTATCGGTGTTATGGTTTTTAATACTCGATGGGCTTGACATGCCAGATCTCTTCGGCGTACTGACGAATGGTACGGTCGGAGGAGAACTTGGAGCCGGAGGCGATATTCACCAGACACTTGCGGCCAAAGGCCAGACGGTCGGCGTAATCACGGTTGGCTTTCAGCTTGGCCTCAATATAGGTCAGGTAGTCCCACAGCAGATAGTAGTGGTCAGCTCTGTGCCAGTGCGTGCCGTCCAAGATGGCATGGAACAGTTCTCTCTGCTGATCATCGGTGGGAACAGTGCCGTCCACCAGAGTGTCCAGCGCACGACGGACATGGGGATTGTTGTCGTAGATGGCACGGGGGCAGTAGGCATCCTTGCCGGAGTTGATCTCCTGCACGGTAGCACCGAAGATATACTCATTCTCAATGCCGGCTTCCTTGGCGATTTCCACATTAGCGCCGTCCAGAGTGCCTAGGGTCACAGCACCGTTGAGCATCAGCTTCATGTTGCCGGTGCCGGAGGCCTCTGTGCCGGCGGGGGAGATCTGCTCAGAAATATCGGCGGCAGGAATGATATGCTCAGCGTAGGAGCAGTTGTAGTTCTGGACAAAGACCACCTTCATCTTATCGGCAACGGCAGGATCATTGTTGATCATGCGTGCGATGCGGTTGATATAGCGGATGATGGCCTTGGCACGGGCGTAGCCGGGAGCGGACTTTGCACCGAAGATGAATGCGGTGGGCTGGAAGTCGGGCAGTTCGCCATTCTTCAAGCGGAAGTAGATATCCACGATGGACAGAGCGTTCATCAGCTGGCGCTTGTACTCGTGCAGACGCTTGACCTGCACATCAAAGATGAAGTCGGGGTTCAGGCGGATGCCTTCGTGCTGGTAGATGACCTCGCACAGCTGCTCCTTCTTCTGACGCTTGACCGCGTTGAACTGGCGCACCAAATCGTTATCGATCATGGGCTTCAGCTTTGCCAGCTGATCCAGATCCTTCAGGAAGTCGCCGCCAATGCGGTACTTGATCAGCTGGGTCAGCTCCGGGTTACACAGACCCATCCAGCGACGGGGGGTAACACCGTTGGTTTTATTCTGGAAACGCTCAGGGAAGACGGCATACCAGTCTTTGAAGCAGTCGTCCTTCAAAATCTGGCTGTGGATCTCAGCAACACCGTTGACATAGCTGCCAACATAAATGCTCAGATTTGCCATGTGTGCGGCATTGTCCTTGATGACGAACAGACCGGGATGCTCGGCTTTCAGCTTGGCATCAATGCGACGGATGATGTCCACGATATCGGGAACAACGCTGCCCAGCAGCTCCAGATCCCACTTTTCCAGAGCCTCACTCATAACGGTGTGGTTGGTGTAGGAGAAGGTCTTCTGAGCAATATCAAAGCTCTGCTCGAAGTCCATGCCTTCTTCCATCAGCAGACGGATCAGCTCCGGGATGGACATAGCAGGGTGAGTGTCGTTCAGCTGAACGGCATAGAAGTCGGCGAAGTGGGTCAGATCACTGCCGTGTACCCTCTTGTAGTTGCGCAGCACATCCTGCAGGGAAGCGGAGGACAGCACATACTGCTGCTTGATACGCAGGCGCTTGCCTTCCCAGGTGGAGTCGTTGGGGTACAGCACACGGGTAATATCCTCGGCCTTGTTCTTCTGAGCCAGTGCACGCAGATAGTCCTGGTCGTTGAAGGCGTTGAAGTCCAGTTCTTCCTCGGCTTCGCACTGCCACAGACGCAGGGTGCCGATGTTCTTGGTGCCATAGCCGATGACGGGCACATCATAAGGAACAGCCAGCACGGTGTGGTCGGGGAACTTGACCTTCACGGTGTGGTTATAACGGCGGTAAGACCAGGGGTCGCCGTACTTGGTCCAGTCGTCAGCGGCTTCACACTGAGAGCCTTCGGCGTTGAAGGACTGCTTGAACAGACCAAAGCGGTAACGCAAGCCATAGCCGGACAGAGGAATGTCGCAGCTGACGGCGCTATCCAGGAAGCAGGCGGCCAGACGACCCAGACCACCGTTGCCCAGAGCGGCATCTTCGATCTCTTCCAGGCAGGCCAGGTCTACGCCCTGAGCAGCGAACAGCTGCTTCATTTCATCCAGGATACCCAGGTTATACAGGTTAGAATAGACCAGACGACCGATCAGAAACTCGGCAGAGATGTAGTAGGCCTTCCGCTGATGCATGCGCACGCGCTTGCTCTCGTTCCAAGTGTCGGAAATAGCCATCATCACGGCCTGCCCCAGTGCTTCATGCAGTTCCTGGGGGGTGGCATCTTTCAGTGCTACATCGTAAGTGTACTTCAGCTGGGCTTCCGTATACTTGAGGATGTTCAGACAATTATAGCTCATTTTTTCATTTCTCCTATTTTTGCTCATTTGCCCGTGCGGCCATACAGCCGGGTCAAATGGTTAATGCGCTGGGCAAGTTCCTGGGTGAAGACACCCTCCTTGGCACGCCATGTCCAGTTACAGTCGGTCATGGTGCCGGGGAAGTTCATGCGGGCTTCGCCGCCCAGGTTCAGATAATCCTGCATCTGTACCACACACAGGTCAGACACGGAGGACATGGCGGTGCGGATGGTACCCCAAACCAGGCCTTCCTCGTCGGTCAGAGCCATATACTCTCTGGCGTAGGCCAGGGCGTCGGGGGTAGCGGTGTCAAACCACTGACGCATGGTCATGTTGTCGTGGGTGCCGGTGTAGCAGACAGAGTTGACAGGGTAGGTGTGGGGCAGATATTCAGAAGGCTCACGGGAGTCGAAAGCGAATTCCAGCACCTTCATGCCGGGCAGACCGCTGTCTCGCAGCATATCCAATACAGCCTGGGTCAAGAAGCCCAGATCTTCTGCAATCAACTGCACCTGGGGCAGAGCCGACTGAACAGCACGAATAAAGTCCATATCAGGACCCTTGATCCATTGACCGTTACGGGCAGTGGTGTCGCCATAGGGAACAGCCCAATAGCTTTCAAAACCACGGAAATGGTCGAAGCGGATGATGTCATACCGCTTTGCAGCCTCGCCCAGACGGTTGATCCACCAAGTGTAACCGTTCTTTGCCATCACATCCCAACGGTACAGAGGGTTGCCCCACAGCTGACCGTCGTCGCTGAAAGCATCCGGGGGGCAGCCTGCCACGGCGGTGGGGGTCAGACTCTCGTCCAGCTGGAACAGTTCGGGGCTTGCCCAAACTTCCACGGAATCCAGAGGAACATAGATCGGTACATCACCGATGATGCGAATACCGTTTGCATGAGCATAGTTGCGCAGGGCAGTCCACTGACGGTCAAACAGATACTGCACAAAATTGTAGAAGCGGATATCTTCTGCCAGTTCCTGACGGACATTCCAAAGAGCATCGCTGTCACGGAATTTCAGCTTCTGCTCCCACTGATACCAGGGCGCACCGTGAAAGCGAACCTTCAAAGCCATAAACAGAGAGAAGTCTGCCAGCCAATGGGCATTATCTGCGCAGAAACGGTCAAATGCTTCGTTGCCGGTAAAGCGATTATAAGCCAAACGCAGCACATTTAACCGGTTTTGATACTGTAAACCGAAATCAACCTTTTCTTCCAGCCAATTCCACTGGATACCCTCCAGCTCGTCTTGGCGCAGCAGGCCTTCTTCCACCAGCATGTCCAGATCGATCATGTAGTGATTGCCTGCAAAGGTGGAGCAGGACTGATAAGGGGAGTCACCGTAGCCGGTGGGGGTCAGGGGCAGGATCTGCCAGCACTTCTGACCGGATTCTTTCAAAAAGTCAACGAAGTGGAATGCTTCTTTGCCCATGGTGCCGATGCCGTAGCGACCGGGCAGGGAAGTGATGTGCATCAAAATGCCACTTTCACGCATAGTAATTCTCCTTCATAAAAGTTTCACAGATGGATCAGATTATGTTTTGCCTGGGGAATTTGTGCCCCAAACTATGGATACATCACCATAATCATTCACTATAAAGAATATATTTTATTTTCCGTTTTGTCAAGGGAAAGCGGCGGCATAGAAAAAATTTGTGGTATCATGCAAATATTGGCAGAATTTTGTCGAATTTTTTTGCAAAAATCCCTGCTTTCTGTTGCAAAGCGGAAAGTTTCCATATTTCCACTTGTAAAACTTGAAAAAATATGCTAAACTAAATTGATTTTGAAAGAATACGACAGCTTTGGAGGCGTCTATGTTGCATCGAATTCCGCACTAGAATCTTCCCGTGTCATAACAAATATAGAAAAATCACACTGGAGGAAATTTATGCCAACTTTACAAGAAGAGATCAGCCGCCGTCGAACCTTTGCCATTATCTCCCACCCCGACGCCGGTAAAACCACATTAACTGAAAAATTTCTGCTCTACGGCGGTGCGATTGCCCAGGCCGGCGTGGTGAAAGGTAAGAAAAATTCCCGTGCTGCCACCTCCGACTGGATGGAAATTGAGAAGCAGCGTGGTATTTCTGTTACCTCTTCCGTTATGCAGTTCCAGTACGGCGGCTGCTGTATCAACATTCTGGATACCCCCGGTCACCAGGATTTCTCGGAAGATACCTACCGTACGCTGATGGCGGCAGACGCTGCCGTTATGGTCATCGACGGTGCAAAGGGTGTGGAGCCTCAGACCAGAAAGCTCTTTAAGGTCTGTGCCATGCGCCATATTCCCATCTTTACCTTTGTCAACAAGATGGACAGAGAGACCAAAGACCCCTTTGATCTGCTGGACGAAGTGGAGCGGGAACTGGGCATTGAAACTTATGCCATGAACTGGCCCATAGGCTCCGGTAAGGACTTTATGGGTGTGTATGACCGGGAAGAAAGCAAACTGATTTTCTTCTCCGGCGTTTCCGGTAAGAACCGGGCAGACAAGGAGTCCGTCGATCTGTACGATAGCAGAGTTGCCCAACTGTTGGACAGCGAAAGCAAGCATCAGCAGCTTATCGACGATGTAGAGCTTTTGTCTGCCGGACGGGAACTGGATCTGGAGGAAGTGCGCTGTGGCAAGCTCTCTCCTGTGTTCTTCGGTTCTGCACTGACCAACTTCGGCGTTGAGCCTTTCCTGGAGAACTTCCTGAAGATGACACCGCCCCCTCTGTCTCGCACGGCTGACTGCGGTGTGATCGATCCGTTTGACTCCAATTTCTCTGCCTTTGTCTTCAAAATTCAGGCCAACATGAATAAAGCCCACCGAGATCGGCTGGCATTCATGCGTATTGTTTCCGGTAAGTTCCAGCGAGATGAGGAATACTATCATATGCAGGGCAAGAAGAAAATGCGCCTGTCCCAGCCCCAGCAACTGATGGCCGCTGACCGTGAGATCGTGGAAGAAGCCTATGCAGGCGATGTGATCGGTGTGTTCGATCCGGGCATTTTTGCCATCGGCGATACCATCACCGTGCCCAGCAAAAAGTTCCTGTATTCCGGCATTCCCACCTTTGCGCCGGAGCACTTCTGCCGAGTTTCTGCCAAGGACTCCATGAAGCGCAAACAGTTCGTCAAGGGCACGGAACAGATCGCCCAGGAAGGTGCCATCCAGATCTTCAAGGTGCCCAATTCCGGTATGGAAGAGGTCATTGTGGGCGTTGTGGGCACACTGCAATTTGATGTGTTTGAATACCGCATGAAGAATGAATACGGCGTTGACCTGCGGATGGAAATGCTGCCCTATGAGGAGATTCGCCGCATTGAAAGCTATCCCGGTGACTTGACCGACCTGAATTTGGGTTCGGATGCAGAGCTGCTGGAAGACTACCACGGCAACAATCTGCTGGTGTTCAGCAGCTACTGGGCCATCGATTTCACCTGTCGTCGTAACCCCGGCTTGCAGGTGGCGGAGATCGTGGTCGAAGAAGGTTAATTTGTATTTTATTGATTAAGGAGTATATGATATGGAAAACATGAACAATCTGCCCGAAGAGGAAGAAATCAGCATCATCACCCTGACTGACGAGAACGGCAACGACGCTGAGTTCGAGTATTTGGATGTGATTGAATACGAAGGCAAGGAATACCTGATCCTGATGCCTGCGGACGAGAATTCTGCAGAAATCGTCATCCTGGAGATCGAGCCTGTGGATGAGGAGACGGAGAATTATCTGGCAGTGGAGGACGAGGCTGTCCTGGATGCCGTGTATGGCATTTTCAAGGAGCGCTATCAGGATATCCTGACTTTTGAGGACTGATATGCAGTTTTCGAGAAGCAAGCTTCTCTTTGGGGAAGAAGCCATGGAGCGGCTGAAAAATGCCCGGGTGGCGGTGTTTGGTGTGGGCGGTGTCGGCGGCTATACAGCAGAAGCGTTGGCACGCAGTGGCGTCGGAACGCTGGATCTTATCGACAGCGATACGGTCAGCATCACCAATATCAACCGTCAGATCCTGGCGACCCATTCCACCGTGGGAAAATTGAAAGTGGAAGTTGCAAAAGAACGGCTGCTGGATATTAACCCCAATCTGGTGGTGAATACCTATCCGGTGTTTTATACCCCGGAAACCGCTGATCGGTTCGATTTTACACAATATGATTATATTGTGGATGCAATCGATACAGTCACGGGAAAACTGTGCCTGGCTGAGCGTGCCTTTGCGGTTTCAACGCCGATCATCAGCTGTATGGGTGCAGGTAACAAGCTGGATGGCACGGCTTTCCGGGTGGCGGACATTTCCAAGACCACCATTTGCCCACTGGCTCGTGTCATGCGTAAAGAACTGAAAAAAAGGGGAATAGCCCACATGAAAGTGGTCTATTCCCTGGAAGAAGCCCTGACCCCCGTGGGGGCAGAGGAGGAAGCTGCGGCTCTGGGCAAGCGGCAGATTCCGGGCTCCACCTCTTATATTCCCGGCATTGCAGGATTGCTGCTGGCTGGGGAAGTCATCAAAGACTTGGCGCATTGCCAATAATGGTTGCCCCGGCAGGCACAGATCTGGTGACAAAGGCACTGCCACCAATGGTAGCGCCTTTGCCGATGATGGTGTCCCCACCCAAAATCGATGCATTTGCGTAAATCGTCACCTCGTCTTCAATGGTGGGGTGGCGTTTTTTACCCTGTAGACTTTGACCGCCCCGGGTAGAAAGTGCACCCAGGGTGACACCCTGGTAGATCTTTACGCCTGTGCCGATGACCGTGGTCTCGCCGATGACCACGCCAGTGCCGTGGTCAATAAAGAAGGCTGAGCCGATGGTGGCACCGGGGTGGATGTCGATACCGGTGCGGCTATGGGCAATTTCTGCCAGCAGCCGGGGCAGAACCGGCGTGCCCAAGCGGTGCAGGGAATTGGCAAGGCGGTGGACAGTAATGGCTTGAAAACCGGGGTAGGCGGCGATGATCTCTGCTTCGTTGGTCGCTGCCGGATCTCCGACTAAGAAAGCCTGCAAGTCCTGCTGCAAAAGAGCCCGGATACGGGGGATGTCTCGCAAAAGCCCGGTACAGATCTGGTCGCATCGTTGCAGATCATTTCCGGTCAGCGGCAGCAAAATTGCCTCTAAACGAAAATGGATATCAGAGACCAACATGGAGACATAACTTTCCAAACTGCCGTAATTCTCGCCACGGTAAAATCCGGGGAATAATAGAATACGCAGCTTTTCCATCAGTTCTTTGGCAGCTGCCATGGTGGGACGACCCACGGGCACGGTGGTGTCGATGGTACGGCCTGTGCCGTAATCTTGCAGGAGCAATTGTGTGATTTCATTAAATTCGGACATATTTATCCCTCATTTCCTGTTTTGACGGAGGTATTTCCATGAGATTTGAAGATTTGATCGGTTCCACACCCCTCTATCAGGTGGAGCACAACTTGTTTTTAAAGTTAGAATACACCAACTTGACTGGCTCTGTCAAGGACAGAGCGGCTTTGGAGATGATTTTGGACGGAGAAAGACGGGGTATCCTGAAATCTGGCAGTACCATCATCGAACCGACTTCCGGCAATACGGGCATTTCATTGGCGGCCATCGCTGCCCAAAGGGATTACGGCTGCATCATTGTAATGCCCGACTCTATGAGTCTGGAGCGGCGGCAAATGATGGCATCCTATGGCGCAGAAGTCTGTTTGACACCAGGCAAATTGGGCATGGCCGGTGCGGTCGCCAAGGCGCAGGAACTGGCTGAACAGATGGAAAACGCTTTTATCCCCAGTCAGTTTGACAATCCTGCCAATGCGATGGCGCACTATCGTACCACCGGTCCGGAAGTTTGGGCGCAGACCCGGGGGAAGGTGGATATTTTTGTAGCAGGTGTGGGTACCGGTGGCACCATCACCGGGACAGGGCGTTTTCTGAAAGAGAAAAATCCCAATATTCGCATTGTAGCGGTCGAGCCGGCGAAAAGCCCACTGCTTAGCGGCGGTCAGGCAGGAGCTCACGGCATTCAGGGGATTGGCCCAAACTTTGTGCCCAAGGTGCTGGATGTGCAATTGCTGGATGAGATCGTTCCCGTGACAGATGAGGAAGCTTTCGCAGCCGCCAGAGCTTTGGCGGGGCAGGGAATCTTAGCCGGAATCTCCTCCGGCGCAGCCTATTTTGCAGCGAAAGCCATTGCCGCAGGGAATCCGGATAAAACAGTCGTCACCATTCTGCCGGATTCCGGCAGCCGATATCTGTCCACCGGGTTATATTATGATACCCAAACCGAAAAGGTGTAAATCAAACGGAAATTTGCCGATTGACTTTTTATATCCGGTCTGTTATTTTAGAGAAAAAGCACCCACGGAGGAAAAATATGAAAATCGTAAAGAAAAAGTTAGAACCCCAGCAGAAAAAACTGATGCTGATACTGGCGGCAGTGGCTGTGGCGTTGATTGCGGTCGTTGTGATCGGATATGTATTTACAGGAGACATTTCCTACACCTATACGGATACTGGCTTACAGGTGACCAACAGTTATATTAACGGTGTGGAACTTACCTATGAGGACATGGACTCCGTGGAACTGCGGCAGAGTTTTGAATTTGGCGTTCGGGGCTATGGTTTTGGTTCTGCCCGTCTTGCAATGGGTGTGTACCAGAATGAGGAGTTTGAGGCCTATACCCTCTATGCCTACAAATCCTGCGACAGTGTGGTGCTGATCCGCTCTGGGGAAAAAGTGCTTGTTCTCAATTGCAAAACCGCAGAGCAGACCCAGACCCTGTATAAGACATTGCTGGAAAAAGTGAAATAAAAATATCGGAGGTGCGGTTGCATCTCCGATATTTTTTATAGATGCTTGACAAGAGAAAAATGTTGTGCTACAATACATTTAACAATTAGGCTAAATGTTAAACAAGGAGGACGAAATGGGACTACAAAATACACTCAAAGCCTTGGCCGATCCCATCCGTCGGGAGATTTTGAATTTGCTGAAAAGCGGAAGTCTATCAGCAGGGGAGATCGCTGACCATTTCCCGGTGACGGGGGCATCCATTTCCCGGCATCTGTCGGTGCTGAAAGAGGCAGACCTTATCCGGGATACAAGAGAAGGAAAATTTATCTATTACGAGCTGAATACCTCGGTTTTGGAGGAAGTAATGCTCTGGGTAGCGCAATTGAAAGACTAACTATTAAAAGTCAAGCCCCAATTTCGGAATAATGCAGGAAAAG